>JACMQM010000092.1 GCA_014376985.1 Cytophagaceae bacterium
ACTACATCAGCAAAACCTTCGACGATAGGCTTTAACAAATCATTATACTCTCTCGGGTCATACTCCAGATCGGCATCCTGAATGATCAGGTATTCACCCGTAGCGTGTTGAATACCGGTATGCAAGGCAGCGCCTTTTCCTTTATTAACTTCATGAGAAATCAAGCGGATTTTCATCGCTTCATTTTTTTTCATATAAGCATTGATTGCGCCGATTGTATTGTCTTTAGAACAATCATTTATCAGAATGATTTCCTTTTCAATACCGTGAATCAGTTGCACCTCTTTTACTTTATCTAAAATGAGATGAATGGTTCTTTCCTCGTTATAGGCAGGAATGACAATAGAAAGCTTTTTGAATGGAAGCATAAAAAGATATAAAGTGTAAATATACGCTTGTTTTTTTAACCCTCCAAAAGCTTATCGCTCATACCGCAAAGAACGCATGAGTTGATTTTGCTCTTCTTCATACAAAAAATACTGGTCGTAAGGGAAATCAATCAATACCTGAGCACCATGATTAAATTCTATGGTATGTATAATGTACAAATGGTGTTTCTGTCCCTGTGCATCCATATACTCCGCATCGTATCCGATGGTATAAGGCAAAGTGAATCTGCCGTCTGTATCTATAAACGTTTTCTTGATCTTGAATCCGTTTTGCTTCTGAAAAAACTGTAAGCCTTTTGTTGAATACTCGCGGATGGATGTGCTTGGCTTGATGTGTTCGACTAAAACAGATAAAGTCGCGTGTGACGCTTTTTTCTTTTCTCCCAATTTTCGGGTGTAAGTATAAATGGTCGACTCTGATTTAGTTTGCTTGATTGAAGCGCTGCTCCATGCCAAGGGCAATTCAAACTGGATGTGGATGTCGGCTAATTTTTCTGTGCGCAAACTATCCTGCGCCTCTGCAGAAAAGGGGGAACTCATGATACTAAGAAAAAGAAAGCCGATTAATTTCATGCGCGTTCTAAAGGAAAAGTAAGACAATGAGGGCCACCACGAGCCCTGGACAGTTCGCTGCTCTTAAGTGTAATAATTGTTTTTTCTAAAGAGTGAAGTGACGTTCCTGTTTTCAGTAAGGCATTTGCTTCTAGTATTTGATAACCTCTCTTTGCAAATGCTTCCAATGTCTTTTCATTGCGGTCATAACCAATGATAACGCCCGGCTTTAACGCAAAGAAATTACAACCATCTGTCCATTGTTCTCTTTGGTCAAAAGGATATACTCCGTCTCCGCAAGGAATCAATTCTAATTGAGGAAGAAAATGATGGGTGAATTCATGAAAACTTTTAAAACGCAGTTCCTTGTTTTCTTTCAAGGATATTGTTTTAACAGGCACTGTATCTTTATCATTCAAAAGCGGTTGATAAGCGACCGCTTCCTGATGATTGGTAAATGTAAATACCGTATCCCAATGCATGCAATAACGTGAAGCCGGTAAATAAGCCACCGATAAGTATTCGATGTCATGGCTTTGCTCTGATAACTTTTGTTTGATACGAGCGATACCTCTTTCATTGGTCCGCTCAGAACTGCCTATCAATAAATGATTTGGAGCCATCATCATGATGTCTCCACCTTCCAGCTGAGGTTTTGCATCGGGCATCGATAAGAATCGAATCAATTCATCCAGGTCATCCGCGGGCGAGAGAATCAATCCTTTAGAAGACCAGCCACTGAACTCCGCATGGTAATGAAAGACAAACCAGGTAATCAAACTTTCTCTTGCTCTGGCTTTCTTGGCTGCCGTAGCATGAATTAAAAAAGGTCCCGCAACACTTCCAATGTCCCTCGTGAAAATCAAATTGGGAACAGGATATACGTGCTGCGCAAGATTTCCTTCTATGCTATATTGTGCCAACTCTATGGCACTCTGATCCAATAATACAGAACGTTTATCCCCTATATTTTCAAGTGTACACAGTGCTTGCACAAACTGTTTCTTAAGCGCGGGTTCTTCTAGTACATCAGCCAGCAATGAACCGATTTCCAGACAATGTGCTTTGCCTACAAAGTTTTCTATCAATGATTTCAGAGCCGCATGTTCTTCCTGAATCTTAGGAAAAAACACAATGTCTTCGTACAAAAAATCCGTCGCGAATTCCGGGGTTACCTTAGCAATGCCCGGATCGGGAGAATGAATTATTATTTTCTTTAGCGGAGTTATTTCAGAGTAATTACCCATTGCAAATCAGTGTGTGTGTAGTGAGTGTGCAAATAGCGCGCAGAAATATAAGGATTATTCTTCCATACTCTATACTCACACTCCATACAGTCTAGTAGTACATCATCTTTAAACAAAATACACTTCCTCCTGATTTGATGTATTCCGATGTATCAATAGGCACTACCGATACATTCAATTGTTTTAAAAGAGTTTCGGTTTGTGTATTCCCTTCTTGTATAATCACCGTCTTCTTATTTTCCTTGGTAATGACATGCATGTTCAAAGCAAAGCCATGAGCCGCTTCTTTTTCTGGCACCTCTATACACTGTGTAAAAAGCTGTTTTAGTTTCTGATTGCTTTCTTCTGAAAAAGCAGATGGTGTATACAAGACCGTATCTTTATCCAGGATTGTGATACAGGTATCGAGATGGTAGAAGTTGGGGTTTACCAATTCCAGTGGTATGATTTCATAATCTGTCAACAGCTCCAGATGCTTGATGGTTTGAAAAGCGGTTCTGAATCCATGACCACATAGACAACGGTACTGTCCGGGAATTTTCAAGAGATCGCCCATGCCTTCAAACAAAAGCTCTTTCGGTAAATGCATGATTTCGTATTCTTCATTTTCAAAAAATTGCTCGTAATGTGCCACTTCCTTTTGCCTGTTGGGATGCTTCATATTACTGATAATCACCTTTTTTTGACCACTATGATCTAAAAAAGGAAAGGTCTGATTGGCAGCAAATACCATGTCTTCCAAGCCTTCCACTCCCGGTAAAATACAGACTTGGGAGAGACCGCCTTCTACTGATACTTTTTTGTACTCAAAAACGAGTTTTTCCCATTGCAACAGTGCTTTTGCCTTATCAATATTGCCTTTTTGCCCTTGCATATGAACATTCTTCTCGTCAATTACCTCAAACCATTGAGGATGACAGAGTAACACTTTGTGTGCATCGGGAGACAAAATCGATGGTTTTGTTAACATATTTTGTATTTTTATAAGACTATCTTGAATTATTTCGAAAAAGAAAAATTCTATGTAACCTTTATACCCAATAAACGGTAAAGTTCACATGTTGTTAATGAATATTGATAGTTTATTTTAATGAGGAGACTAAGGAACGGGTTGTTGCTATTGTTATTTGCACTGATAGTGTTATCTATCATTGGTCTTGCGTTGCCTCCTACTTTTAAAGTAACAAGGACTATGCGAATCAATAACAGTGCTACAGGTATATACCCATACCTCAACACCATTGAACGTTGGCCGGAGTGGACCATCCTCAACAAAAGCAAAGACGCTACTATTTTATATAGTTTCAGCGGACCGGAAAGAGGCATTGGCGGAACCATGACTTTTGACGGTGAGAAATTAGGTAACGGCAAGATTACCATCTTAGACAGCGAAAGAGATCATTCTCTAAATTTCGAAGTTAAGCTCAATGAAGAACAAGTGACTATTCATGGAGTCATTCTTTTAGAACCAAAATCATCTGGCACTGACGTTACAATTACCATGGAAGGAAATGTTGGCTTTCACCTGGTGAATCGTTACGTGATCTTGATGACTAATCAGGTATATGGTCCTATTTTGGATGAAACACTTCAAAATCTGCAAAGCCTTACTGAACAATAAATCATTTCTCTATCCTTCCTTTCAGGAACTTTTAGCGGCTGCTTTGGCTTATAAACAAGAGGAAATGAAAGCGTTTTTTTTCGACGGATTCTGCCCCCTCTTCGCTGTAGACCATGATTTCATAATTGTCCATCACACTATACATAAATCTTTTATGAATTTTAAAACAGTAATAATGTATAAGATTTGAACGATACTTTATGGTCTAAAGAGTAATATATGTTAAATCTAATTATCTTTGCAGTCCACATTGATTGAACCCTACCGCTATGCTTGATAAGCTGGAAGCTATAAAAAACAGATTTGACGAAGTATCCGAGGCCCTAGTGTCCCCGGATGTCATGTCTGACATGAAAAAATATGCCTCTCTAAATAAGGAATACAAAGAGCTGAATAGAATTGTTATTAAATACCTGGAGTATAAAAATCTTCTGGACAATATAGAAAGCTCTAAAAAAGTATTAGCAACGGAAAAAGATCAGGACTTCCGCGAGATGGCCAAAGAAGAACTGGAATTGCTGAATCCTCAGAAAGAAGTAATAGAAGAGGAGATCAAACAATTATTGATTCCAAAAGATCCCAACGACAGCAAGAACATCATCATAGAAGTTCGTGCAGGAGCGGGCGGAGACGAAGCCGCTATTTTTGCAGGAGATGTATTTAGGATGTACCAACGTTTTGCAGAAAGACAAAACTGGAAAATGGATATCATCGATTATACAGAAGGTTCTTCCGGTGGATACAAAGAAGTCATTGCCAACGTGGCCGGAGACGACGTGTATGGCAAAATGAAATACGAATCAGGAGTACACCGTGTGCAACGTGTACCCAATACAGAAACACAAGGTCGCGTGCATACTTCAGCCGCCAGTGTAGCCGTGCTTCCGGAGATGGATGAAGTGGAAGTGGAAATTGACTTGAATGATGTGCGTAAAGATACCTTCTGTTCTTCAGGACCTGGAGGACAATCGGTAAACACGACTTACTCTGCTATCCGTTTGACACACATTCCTTCTGGTTTAGTTGTGCAATGTCAGGATGAAAAGTCTCAGATCAAAAACTTTGACAAAGCCTTGAAAGTATTGCGTTCACGCTTGTACGAATTGGAATTAAAGAAACATAATGAAACGGTAGGTGCACAACGCCGCGAGATGGTGGGTTCAGGAGATCGTTCAGATAAAATCAGAACGTACAACTACCCGCAAGGTCGTGTTACGGATCACCGCATTGGTTATACGGTATATAATTTGCCCGTTGTAATGGACGGGGCATTGAACAACTTCATTGAAGAGCTTCGTTTGGCAGAAAATGCACAACGTCTGCAAGAAGGAGTGCGGGAAGAGAGCTAATCATTATTCATTATAACAAAAAAGCCATCCTGTAATCAGGATGGCTTTTTTGTTATAAGCAAAATCGGCTAGTTCGTCGCTTTCTTCCATTTTTCTTTTGTTTTTTTCTTGGCCTCATGCGCTTCTTACTTTCCTTTGGCTTTATCATCTTCCCATTCCTGCTTTACTTCCACTTTGATCTCTTTTAGTTCCGCTTTTGTTTTATCAGCTGCTTCTTTTATATCCTGATTGGTTTCCGCCACACCTTCTTCCATGTCTTGTTTCAATTCTCTTGCTTCCTGGTGAATCTTGGTTGTATCTGCTTTTATTTCTTCTCTGTATTGTGCTTCCTGCTTTGAAGAGCAATACATCAATGCCGTAGCAAGAGAAGAGCATATAACGATGGCAACGATCTTTTTCATAGCAACTAATTTTACAACGATAATTGATTCTAACTTAATACTCTTTTGAAAAAACAAAAATTTAACCAAGTTTTCGTTTTCTGCATTTTTAAAGCTATTAAAGCTTTTCTCTATTTTAGCCTTATCAACAGCGTGGAAAAGTCTCCACATAGAGGGAATTCTGTTAAATTCCGGAATATATACCCCAATTGTCCAAAATACCCTTTAAGGGGTATAGGATCTAGCTCACTAAAGCTATACTTTTGTTTAGAATCATTCTAAATAAATAGTGCAGTCCCTTAAAACAACAGTCTTGCTGGCCGACAACCATCTTTTAATAAGAGAAGGATTGAAATCTATGCTAGCTTCAGACCGGAGTTTTAATGTAGTAGGTGAAGCGTCAGATAGTAATGAACTTGCTATAGAAGTTCGCAATCACAAACCCGATTTAGTCATCATAGATTATTCTCTACCTGGTTTTTTTAGTCCCGAGGATATTAAAGTTGTTTATGCACTTTCATCGGCTACGAATATATTAGTGATCACTACCAATCAAAATCAAAATGACATTTTGAAAGTATTGGAATATGGTGTCTCCAATTATATTTTGAAGTTGTGCGACAAAGAAGAATTGATGGGCGCAATTTACGCTACCGTCAAAAAAGAAAAATTTGTTTGCAGCAAAGTAATCGATGCCATTTTAAATAAACATTTTCCTCAGGAAGACAGTTGTGAAGGTGTTTCACTTAGTCAACGTGAAGTAGAAATTGTAGAATTGATTTCCAAAGGTTTTACGAATAGCAGAATAGCAGAAAAACTTTTTTTAAGTGTGCATACTATCAGCACACACCGCAAAAATATTCTTAAGAAATTGGGCGTTAACAAATCTTCCGAACTCGTGATGTACGCCATCAAAACAGGCATCATTGAATCTCCTTCCAACTAATACTTTTTCAAGGTAGTTCAAATAAATTCACCTTACCCTTAAAGAGGTATCCCTTTTACCCGAAGACCTGTATTGATAGTTAAATATATAAAGGGGAAGTTTGCGCACATCAAAAGTTTAGAATCATCTAAACTGATAGCATTCATAAAACCCCACACACATGAAAAAAATAATTACTTCTCTAGCCCTAGTTCTTGTTCTAGTAAAGTCCGCTTCTGCACAAACAGACGCTTCTGTCAGCATGGGCGGTAGCTACGTAAACAACGTTTGGTACAGCTTTGAAAACGGCATTGTCGGTTCAACACAGGCTGCTAACAACTGGGATATTGCCTTGGCTGCTACATTTTCTCCCACCTCTTCATTAGCAACTTCTGTGTTGTTCAATTACAAAGTAGGAACTCTATTCATTGCTCCTGTCACTTTAACTCCTGTAGATGATTTTGACGACCTGGATACTAACGGTATGGCAAATACTTGGCAGAAGCTATACAATGATGATAGAGACTGGGCTAGCGGTGCGTTCAACCAAACTGCAACAGGGCATCCAGATTATGGCTGGGGAACTTATGATCCAGGTCATACAGGTCTTGCTGCAAGAAGAATATTTGTAATCCGATACACGGATGGATCTGCAAAAAAACTAACCTCGGGAAATGTAATTACTACAACAGTAGGCATGAGTGCTTCCTGCAAATGGCAAATCTATTACAGTCTTGAATTTACAAACTTCATTTCATCGATTTTTACAATGTAACAAGTGATAAAGGGAATCCGAAAGGGGAATTCCAGGCACTCTGATTTGTATTACGTTGAATACATTTGCGTTGGCTTTGCGAAAGCTCGTTCTATAATTAGAATGGTTTTATAGGTGTTGATTTATTCTACACTACAAAAAATTGCAACCATTATCATGACATTTCACTAAAAACAATAAAGATCTCCTGATTGAATTCCTAAAGTAAATTGCTAATTATTTTTTCGTATTATTTTTAAAAAAATGTTCGCTTTAGAAATAAAGCTACTCTCACTATTTTAAGGGTATTATTGACAAGTAGACATTAAACTTACGCCACTATTTTTTTATGTCTAATACTTTTAAAGAATCTGGCCTTTTATCAAACCACGGTTAAAAATTACTCTTGCGATGCATGCGTAAAGAAATTGTTGTGTAAGATTTGAAGCGGTTTTTGGCTTGTTAATTGAGCCTGATTAAATAAGTTGACATCCTATTGTTATTTTATCCGCTAATTAAAATATCCGCTACCATGAAAAAAATAACCTTCCTTCTACTGGCGGCGCTTAGCATGTCTCGTGCAGGCCTGGCCCAATCCAACGTTTCGTTTGGAAGTCCTTATTCAAGTGTGGACGCCGCGTATAACCATTATTTCTATAATCAAAATGAGTTGCTCTTTATAAAAGCAGAACGTCAAAAAATAGTCTTGCAAAAATTAAACAGTACTACACTGAGTGAAATTTCAAGTAAGACGTTTTTCGATCTTCCTAAAAATTACAAAATAGAATATACGGTCGAAATAGCTGGTAAATTCTACTTACTCTATTCCTTAGCGAGTAAAAATAATGTACAGCTATTCGCGCGTGAAATTGACTTCGCACAAGGCGCATTTGCTTCAGAGGCTAAGCAGATCATCAGCACAGAAGGCTCCCTAAAAAAGAAATCCGCTATCGGATTGAGAAGCTCTTATGATCAGTCTAAATTATTGATATTTTATTCGCTGGCTACAACAGATAAAAACTCAAAAGCAACAGGAATACATGTATTCAACTCCTCTCTCGAAACAGTTTGGAAGAATCAAGTAAAGTCATCTTCCAATGAACAACACATTGATTTCGCTGTAGATTTAGCAGGCACGGCTTACTACCTGACGGAGAAAAATTCATCTATTACATTAACTATCGCATCTACTACTGGTGAACCTTCTACCCAAGCCGTATCATTGGATAAAAAGGCCATTCGCAAAATCGGATTATTTGAAACATCACAGGAAGATGTACTTTGTGCAGGATTTTATAATAAGGATATCAATACCAGCGCTGCCGGTGGTTTGTTTATTTTGAAATCTAAAAATATAAAAGAAGCCATTACTTGCCCGATATCCCAAAATGTCATGCAACAATATGCCTCTGATCAACAGCAGTCATCAACACAATTTGTGTTGAAAGAAGTCATTCTTGAAAAAGACGAAAGCTTAACGCTGATCGGAGAAAGTCAACGTCACGAAACCATTCACTACTATACTCCTAAAGGACATGCACGCAATGCCTACTTCTTGCATTACGACGACATCCTCGTTACCAAAATAGATGCTTTAGGAAATTTATCCTGGATGAGAAAACTACCAAAGCGTCAAACAGGCAAAGCTATGGAAGGACAAGGCGTAATGTCTTACCGCTACATGGCAAGCGAAAACAACTACTACCTTATTTTTCTGGACAATGAAAACAACAAAAGCGTATCAATGGATGATGCCCCTGTTAACTATATTAATGGAGAAGCAGGAACATTAACCGCATATGAAATTAGTAAGGATAAAGGCTTGGTAACCAAATTGTCTATCCTGAATACCACCGTCGAACGCCAGCTGACAGTGAGTGATTTTTCTACGCAAAAAATTGTTCCTATCGATGCAGCGAGTTTTGTGTTAGAGTTTTCCAAAAAAGGAAAAGAAGACGTATTGATGAAGACCGTCTTCACACAATAAGAAAATACGATAGGCGATAAACCTGAATGAGTTATCGTCTATCGTATTTTTTAGAATTATTACATCTGACAAAGACAGGCCTCCCTTTAACATCCCCCAAGCTTCTGCACTTAATTTTACCCGTTTTGGGAATTTTTTTTCTTACCATGTTAATAATTACCCATTTTATTGCGTCTATTTCTATTCGCACTATATTTGCAGACAGAATAGAAAACATTATTACTTATAACTATGAAAAAACACCTTCTTATTTTGGCGATGCTTGTTGTCAGTATCTCCAGTTCATTTGCACAAAAAAGATCAACAGGCTCTGACGTCGGTTCAAGCGCTGAAAAAAACATGGGGATTGGTATAAGACTTGGCGATCCATCTGGTGTTACATTTAAAAAATACCTGGGAACTAGAGCTGCCTTGGAGTTTAATGTAGGCATACCTACTTACGTTTTTGGCAGATATGATTATGACAACGATTATAACACGCATTACAAAAGAAATGGTTATTACGGATATGGACATAGCGCGCCGGTAGGGTTTGCGGCACAAGCACACTACACTAGATTGTTTGACATTAAACCCGTAACAGGATTGCAATGGTATGTAGGTGGAGGCTTGCAATTGAGAACAATCTCTTATAAATATTATTATTATGACGATTTCGGGTATTACCAGGAAAATAGGGCTACTTATGTGCAATTTGGTATTGATGCTTTGGGAGGTGCAGAGTACACATTTAAAGATGCTCCATTTTCTGTCTTTGCTGATTTAACAGTTTTTGTAAACTTTGCAAATAGCCCTGGAGTGTATGCGCAACCAGGTATAGGTGGACGTTTTAATTTCTAGAAATTTATTTAAATACAAAAGCCCTGTTATGAAATTCATAGCAGGGCTTTTTATTAGCTGGCAGCCTTAACCCTGAATCTCTAAAGGAAACTTTACTTTGGCTGAAAACAAAAAGCTCATCGCTTCTAGCATGCGATGAGCTTTTTGTTTAGCAAAAATTGAAGTTCACTTCAGGGGATTTAGGGGTAAGACAGTTTGTTAAAGACTCTTCAACAAATCATCTAGAAACTCTCTTGAGTTAGAAAGCCTCGGCACTTTATTCTGACCTCCTAATTTTCCTCTTTTCTTCATCCATTGATAAAAAGTATCTTGAGGCGCTACATGAACTTTAGGCATTAACAAAGCCATGTCCTTGTAACGCTTCGCATCGTAATCAGAATTAAGGGCTCTTAACTCTTCGTCCAAGAGTTGAGTAAAGCGCTCGATGTCATTAGGCTGTTTAGAAAATTCAATGATCCATTCATGTCCACCCCTTTGCTTGTCCGTACCGAAAAACACAGGACCTGCTGTAAAATTAGTAACTAACGCCTCTGTTTTCTCGCAAGCTTTACTCAAAGCCGTTTCCGCATTTTCAATTACCAACTCTTCTCCAAACACATTAATAAAATGTTTTGTACGACCGGTAATGCGAATACGGTATGGCGCAACTGAAACAAAACGCACTGTGTCTCCGATGGAGTAGCGCCACAAGCCTGAATTGGTGCTGATCACCATGGCATAACTTTTTCCTAATTCTACGGCCGATAAAGGAATGATTAGAGGATTTTCTTTATCCAATTCATCAATGGGGATGAACTCATAAAAAATACCATAATCCAACATCAGCAACATATCTCCAGTACCCAATTGATCTTGGATTCCAAAGAACCCTTCCGACGCATTATAGGTTTCTACATAATGCACCTGATCAGATGGAAAGAACTTTTTAAATAATTCGCGGTAAGGGGTGAATGCTACAGCACCATGAAAGAAAACTTCAAAGTCCGGCCATACTTCCAGCATGTTTTTCTTTCCTGTAATTTCTAAAATCCGTTCCATTAGAATCACAGTCCAGGTAGGAACACCGGAAATACTTGCCACGTCTTCTCCCAGAGTCAGTCTCGCATGCTTTTCTATTTTCTCTTCCCAATCACTCATCAATGCTACTTTCAACGATGGGGTGCGCGCAAACTGTGCCCAGAAAGGAAGGTTGGCAAGTATCACCGCAGACACATCTCCCATGTAGGAATCTGCATGCATGTGATTGCGTTTGTAAGTACCGCCGATACCAATGTTCTTACCTTTGAAGATTTGGCTTTTGGGAACATTTTGAAAGTAAAGAGAGAGTAAATCTTTGCCGCCGTTATAATGACAGATCTTTAGTGCTTCAGGAGAAACAGGAATGTATTTACTGCGGTCGTTGGTAGTGCCGGATGATTTGGAAAACCAGGTGATGCGGGATGGCCACAACACATTTTGATTACCCAATAAAATTTTTTCTATGAATGGATAAAGTTGCTCGTAAGTACTGACCGGAACCCGTTTGGTATATTCATCATATGAACGGATGGTTCTGTATTCGTAGCGCTTGCCCCATTCTGTCTTACCCGCCTGCTGGATGAGTGAATGAAACACACGATCCTGTATATCGTGCGGATGCAGCATAAATTGCTCTATGCCACTGTACCTGCGTTTTAATAATTCCCTTACAGCAAAATTGAAAATCCCCATTAGTCAGCTGTATCGGTTATAGCAAAATTTTACGTTTGAATTCAAAATTCTGGCCAAGGTAAACTTTACGCACCTGCTCGTCTGCGGCCAATACTTCTGAAGTACCTGATTTTAGGATCTTACCTTCAAACAACAAATATGCCCGATCTGTGATGGACAATGTTTCATTCACATTATGATCTGTGATCAGAATGCCGATGTTTTTATTTTTCAACTTAGCAACAATCATTTGTATTTCTTCCACCGCAATAGGATCTACTCCGGCAAAAGGTTCATCTAACAATACAAACTTAGGATCCACAGCCAACGCACGCGCAATCTCTGTACGGCGGCGCTCACCACCGGATAACACACGCCCCAGGTTTTTACGCACGTGAGTCAAGCTAAATTCTTCCAACAATTCATCTACCTTTTCTTTTTGCTGCTGCTTGGACATGTTGGTCATTTCCAGAATAGAAGCGATGTTGTCTTCCACGCTCAGTTGACGAAACACCGATGCTTCTTGCGCCAGGTAACCTACCCCTTTACGCGCACGCTTATACATCGGTAAATCGGTAATGTCTTCATCGTCTAAGAATATTTTGCCTTCGTTCGGTTTTACCAAACCCACAAACATATAAAATGAAGTCGTTTTTCCTGCGCCATTCGGTCCCAGCAAACCAACGATTTCTCCCTGGTTCACTTCTACTGTGACGTCATTCACTACTAAACGACTTTTATACTTCTTGAATAAATGTTCTGATCTTAAAATCATGCTCTTGAATCCTCCACAAATCTAATATCCTTCACCAATAATTGCAGTGTTTTTTTCCCAAGATACTCGTTTTCCTGGATTTGAAAACAAAGATCAAAGTTTTTGCCATCTTCCAGGCCTTTGTAGAACTCAGCCATTTGAAATCCAATCGCTGAGATACGCTGTCCGGTATCAGGACAGCAGACCTCAAACTTCAAGTGTTGTTCTTTCAATAAGCGTAACGCCTTGGCCTGTACACGACGTAACACAAATGTCGGCTGCATGTTGCCGGGACCAAATGGAGCCATCTGCTCTACAATCTGAAAAAATTTATCCGTAATGCGGCTCACTGGAATTTCTTCGTCGATTTCCAACGAAGCGTATAACATGTGCTCTTTGATGCTTGATGCTACCACTTGTTCAAACTTCACTTTGAATGCCGGCAGATTTTCTTTCTTCATCGTAAGACCGGCCGCATACATATGTCCCCCAAACTGTTCCAATAAATCTTCGCATTGCGAGATGGCTTCGTGCAGATCAAACCCTCTTACCGAGCGTGCAGAACCTGTAGCCAGTCCGTGACTTTCTGTTAAGATAATAGTTGGTCTGTAATATTTTTCAATACATCGGGAAGCCACAATGCCG
>JACMQM010000093.1 GCA_014376985.1 Cytophagaceae bacterium
ATAATATAAAGAGCGGAGGTGATTATTACAAACATACGGGGATAAAAAGTGAAGAGTGAAGGGTGAAGAGTGAATAGGATGAATTAATTCCGATTTCCATTCACTCTTCACTACTCACTCTTCACCCTTCGTTTTATAACTTCAACAGCCTGTCTTTCAAACTCTGAATCTTCGACACGGCATCGTCTTTCTTCTTTTGTTCAATTTCGAGCACCTGTTTGGGAGCGCTTTCTACAAAACGCTCGTTTGACAACTTCTTCTCCACCGATACTAAAAATCCTTCCAGGTATTCGATTTCTTTTTGTGTTTTCTCTTTCTCTTTTACCGGATCCAGCAAACCTTCCAATACCACTTGCCATTCGTCACGACCGACAAGGAAAGAAATCGCCGCAGGATTTTTATCCGTGCTGTAGTGAATGTCCTTTACAAAAGCGAGCTTCTTTAAGATGTCTGCAAACGATGCGAACTCTGCTTGTGCAGAAGGTGGCAACACGATGTCCGTCAATTGATCTTTGGCCAATTGTTTTTCATTGCGGATGTTACGCAATTGAGAAATCGCGTCCGTCAGCTTGCGACCCGTTTCCAATATCGCCAAATCTTTTACTACCGCTTGCGGCCAAGGCGCAATGATCAGCGCTTGAGCGTCCGAACGCGGTCTGGCCGTTTGCCACAACTCTTCCGAAATGAAGGGCATGAAAGGATGAATGATGCTTAACAATTGTTCGAAGTAGCCCAATGTTTTTTCATACGTCTCCTTTGCGATCGGCTGACCGAAAGCAGGCTTCACCATTTCGAGATACCAGGCACAGAAATCATCCCATACCAGTTTGTACATCGCCATCAAGGCATCGGATAAACGGTATTTATCAAAGTGTTCGTTGATCTCCGCGAGAGCTACAGGCAAGGTGTTTTCAAACCAGGCCATCGTCGCCTTGTCAGACTCAGTAGACGGGGTGTCTATGTGTTCCCATTGTTGAATCAAACGGAACGCGTTCCATATTTTATTAGAGAAATTACGGCCTTGTTCGCAGTACTTCTCGTCGAATAATAAATCATTACCGGCAGGAGAGCTTAATAACATCCCAAAGCGCACACCGTCCGCTCCGTACTTTTGAATGAGCAACAAAGGATCCGGCGAGTTGCCCAAAGACTTCGACATCTTGCGTCCCTGCTTGTCGCGCACGATACCTGTCAGGTATACATTTTCAAAAGGCTTCTCCCCACGGAAGGCATAACCCGCCATGATCATACGCGCCACCCAGAAAAATAAAATTTCAGGAGCCGTTACGAGATCGTTGGTAGGGTAGAAGTAGTTGATGTCCGCATTGTTGGGATCTTTGAATCCGTCAAACACCGACACCGGCCACAGCCAGCTAGAGAACCAGGTATCCAATACATCTTCGTCCTGCTTCAATTGATCCGCCGTAATAGAAGGAATTAATTTCTTCGCCGCAACTAAAGCTTCCGCATCCGTTAGTGCTACGACGAATTGCCCGTCGGGCAAGTAATAAGCCGGAATGCGTTGTCCCCACCACAGCTGACGCGATACACACCAGTCCTTGATGTTCTCGATCCAGTGACGGTAGGTGTTTTTAAACTTCGGAGGATAGATCTTGATTTCGTCGTTCATCACGCTGCTCAATACTTCCGGATGCTTCGCCATGAATTGCTTCATGTCCACAAACCATTGCAAAGACAAACGCGGTTCGATGACAGCGTCCGTACGTTCCGAATAACCGATGCTGTTTTTCAAGTCCTCGATCTTATCCATCAAGCCCAGGCTTTCCAGTTCCTTCACGATTTCCTTACGCACCACAAAACGATCCTTGCCTTCGTACTTACCGCCGATGGCGTTGATCGAGCCGTCGTCGTTCATGACATTGATCACCGCAAGGTTATGTTTCTTGCCGAGTTCATTATCGTTCATGTCGTGAGCAGGCGTCACCTTCAAACAACCCGTACCAAATTCCAGGTCCACGTATTCATCTTCAATGATAGGCACCTCACGGTTCACAATAGGCACGATGGCCTTCTTGCCTTTCAAATGCGACCAGCGCGGATCGTTGGGATTGATGCAGATTGCGGTATCACCCAATAAGGTTTCCGGACGAGTTGTTGCTACGATTAAGAAATCTTTGCTGCCCTCAACAGGATATTTGATGTAGAATAATTTTGAGTTAACATCTTTATGAATAACCTCTTCGTCCGACAAAGCCGTTTTGCCTTGCGGATCCCAATTCACCATGCGGTTACCGCGGTAGATAAGACCGTCGTTGAAAAGTTTTACAAAGACTTCGATCACCGCCTCCGACATCACCGGTTCCATGGTGAAGCGCGTACGGTCCCAGTCGCATGAAGCGCCGAGGTGTTTCAATTGCTGTAGGATAATGCCGCCGTATTTTTCTTTCCAGTCCCAGGCATGACCCAGGAACTCGTCACGTGTCAAGTCACTTTTCTTGATGCCTTGCTCACGCAGCATTTGCACGACCTTAGCTTCCGTTGCAATCGACGCGTGATCCGTACCCGGCACCCAGCAGGCTTCCTTGCCCAGCATACGCGCACGGCGAATCATCACATCTTGAATGGTATTGTTGAGCATATGGCCCATGTGCAAAATCCCCGTCACGTTCGGCGGAGGAATCACAATGGTATAAGGTGCTTTCTCAGGGTTTGCTTTAGCGGCGAAAAAACCTTTGTCCATCCAGTACGCATACCACTTGTTCTCCACAGCAGCTGGATCGTAGGTTTTGCTTAATTCTATAGTACTCATAAGGTGATTTACAATCGATTCGAAAGGGCAATTTAGCCTTTTTTTGTAGAAAGGGAAAGAAGTGGTTCGTGGTTAGTCGTTAGACGTTAGTAAAAAAAGGTTATTTAGTCCTTATTGCTTCGTACCAGCCTTCTGGCCCCTAGCCGCTAAAGGGGAACAGTTTTTACAAAGTAGAAATCTCATCGCTTTTAGTAGGCGATGAGATTTCTACTTTCATCCGACGCAAGTCCACTTTAGGGGATATAGGGGCAAGACAACTAGCTGTATAGAGCGACAGCAAGAAATTGCTATTGCTAATACTAAACTGACAAATCCCCTTTGGGAATTTAGGGAGCAGTAGGCTCGAACAAAAAAACACTTCGCTCTCCGCTCTCTTTCTCCGCTCTGCTTTTTTACCATTTATCCGCCTTCTCATCTCCGCCGTGATTGAGATCCGGCATCACAATCTTGTTCCATTTCACTGTTTTCGGAAGGTCGTCGCCGATCAGGTAGCCGTAAGGTTTAAGAGAGTCGATGCGGTCGAAGATCACTTTTAGGATCGCGATCATCGGCAGAGCGAGGAACATGCCGGCTACACCGGCAAGTGTACCGAACACGATGACACCGAGAATAGAAACCAGAGCATTGATCTGCACTTTGTTGCCCACTATTTTAGGAACGAGGAAGTTGTTGTCAAACAATTGAATCCCCCAGATCATGAAACCGATTTTGATGACAATGGTAGGATCGGTAGATGAGGTAAGCGCTGCAAGCACGGTCAATAAAGCCGCAAAGAGAATACCGATGTACGGAATCAAATTGAGTAAGGCGGTGATCACACCCAATAGAATTGCGTAAGGCACGCCCAGGAGCATCAGCCCACCCGTTGTTAAGCCTGCCACTATAAACATTTCAATGAGAAGACCCACGATGTAATTTTGAACGATGGAACCGATGTGTACCAGAATATCCATTAATCGCGTATGTTCTTTTTGCGGTACGATTTTGCAAAGAAAACTTACGAACAGCTTTCTGTACAGCAGGATTAGAAAGGTATACAGCGGAATCAGGATAAGGCTCATGGCCGTGTTGGTGAACGAACTCAGTGTATTGCCCATGCCACCGTCCAATGTTTTTTTAGCCGTTTCTTGAAGGTATTGTTCCTGTTTTTTACCACTGACGTGAAAGGTTTGGTTCACCCAGTGTTCCGCATTCTTGATGTGCATGCTGAAATTCTGTTTGATCTTCGGCCACTCTTGAGAAATGTCTGCCGCTTGATAGTAGATGAACATCAGGATGCTGCCCAGAAAAGCAAATAATAAAATGCAGGAAATCAATACCGCAATCACATTGGGCACATGCCATCTCTTATTTAGGAAGCTAACGATAGGATTGAGCAAAATGGCAAACAGAAAAGCCAGCAGCAACGGCACAATGATTTGTTGTCCGAGAAAAACAAGGGTCATACTGATGCATATGCAAATCAGGACCAGCGTAAATTTGAGAATACCTGACGCGTCACTCGTAGTTTTAAATTCCATAAAGAAAAAGATAGGTTGTATGCTTGAACAATGATTCCAATAACCACACCAAATGGCAGAAAGAGAAACAGAAAGACAAAGAGCCGCATTAGCCCTACAACAGAAAGAGAAACAGAAAGTGGAAGAGTATTGACCCTTTCTCTTCTGTTTCTCTTTCTTAAATTCTGTGTACTATATTCCACAATGTGGAATATAGTCACATTATATGCCCAACTAGCCCATCTATATGGGCTTTACATTTGGCACTACAACAGTGAAGGTTGTTTCTACTCCTAAGGTAGATTCCACGGATATGGTACCGTTGAGTTTTTGCAGTGTTTCTTTCACGATGTACAATCCGAGTCCAGCGCCTTTACTTTCGTCTGTGGCGCGAAAAAACATGTTGTAAATGGTATGGATGTATTCGTTGTCGATACCGATTCCATTGTCCTTCACCGTGATGCGTATTTTGCTGTCGTGGTCGATGGACTTCGCTTCGATGCGCAGTGTTTTTTTGACTTTCTTCTCGTCGCAATACAGGATCGAATTCGAAATCAAACTTTGCAGGATGGTACTTAAGCGGTATTGATCGGAGTAAAAAGGCACGTCCAGTTTTACGTGGATCGTTTTGATAATGTCAGCATACCGGTCCAGGTATTTGATCCTGTCAAAGCATTCTTTCACCAGCTTCTCCATGTTGATGGGAGAGAGTGTCAGCGGGTTGCGGGCATTGCGTGAGTAATCCAGGATTTCCTTGATGGTTTCATCCAGACGGTTTACGCTCTGCTCAATCATGCTGAGGTAAGGCGAGAAATTGAAATTGTATTTCTGGTCTTCGAGTTTCGCCACGTGCACCAGGCCCAGCACAGAGGCGAGGGGAGAACGCAGGTTATGGGATACGCTGTATACAAAAGAATCGAGTTCGCGGTTGATCTTAATCAGTTCTTCGTTTTGCCTGCGCAAGGATTCTTCATCTTGCTTGCGTTTGCGCTGCATGTCATGCTGCATTAAAGAAAATTTGATGGCCACCGGCAAACGGGAGAGGTTGGATTTTAATACATAATCATCCGCACCGCGCTTGATACAGTTTACGGCAAACTCTTCCGAAACAGAACCTGTGACGACAATGAAAGGGATATCCAGTTTCATGGACTGAATGATTTCCAGCGCTTCAACCGAATTGAATTGTGGCAAGGAGTGATCCGATAGAATCACGTCTGGAGCAAAGCTTATAAGTGCCTCTGTATACTTCGCCCGTTCATCTACACGAAGCGCGGTAAACGAAATTTTTTCCTTTTTCAATACACGTTCCAGCAACTCTGCATCTTCAGGAACGTCTTCCAACATGAGAATTTTTAATTCCTCGTTCATCACGAATTATCCTTTCTATTTTTATTGTGGTGTTTGATTCAGTACTAACCAGAATAATCCCAATTGTCCAATTGCTGTACCAAATTGCTCAAAATCCAGCGGTTTTACAATATAAGCGTTCACTCCTAACTTATATGTTTCAACAATATCTCTCTCTTCCTTCGATGAAGTCAGCATGACCACCGGAATAGTTCGCGTACGTTCGTCTGCTTTCAGTTTCCGGAGGACTTCTATGCCATCTACTTTCGGCATTTTAAGATCGAGCAGCACCAATTTGGGTTTGGTGTTTTTTTCATCGAATAAATAATCAAGCGCTTCCTGACCATCTTGTAAATGGAGTAAATGATTGGCCAGGTTACTTTTACGCAAAGCACGGATCGCCAATTCGGCATCGTCCGGATTGTCTTCTACCAAAAGAATGTCTAATGCGTGTTGTATCATATTTATTTAGTTAGGAATGGAAAAGTAAAAGGTAGCGCCCAGGTCAGGCAGACCTTCTGCCCATACATGGCCGCCATGACGTGTGACTATTCGTTTGACAATGGCCAGTCCTACCCCAGTACCCTCGAATTCATTGATGCGGTGCAGGCGCTGAAATACGCCAAAGAGTTTATGCACATACTGCATGTCAAATCCTGCGCCGTTGTCCTTGATATAATAGATGCTTTCAGATCCTTTCACATAAGAACCGATTTCTATGTTTATACTATTTTTTTTTTGTGAGTATTTGATCGCATTCGAAAGCAGGTTATACCATACCTGACGAATCATGTTCAAGTCTCCCCTGCAATCGTCTAAATGGTGTACGTTGAATTCAATAGGAAGTGTTTTCCCTTGTTCCTTAAAATCGTTGACAAGCTGCTCTACCATCGCATGCATGTTGATATGGTTATTAGACAACTCTTTTCTTCCGATTTGAGAGAAGTTCAATAAATCATCGATCAATTGTCCCAAGCGTTTGGAACTTTTGATAATGACATTGGTGACCCGTTTACCTTCGTCGTCTAATGTTTGTCCGTAATCTTCTTGCAGGATCTGCGCATAGCCGCTGATGGAACGCAGGGGACTTCGCAAGTCATGAGAAACGGTGTAGGTAAAGGCTTCGAGTTCCTCATTCAGGGTATTGATTTTATCATTGGCTTGTTTTTGTTCGGTATTATCGAAAGTAGTTGTTCTGCTTTTTAAATAATTGCCGTTGCTGTCGTAAATCGCCGTAGAGTTCACAATGACAGGAAAAGAAGTTTTGTCTTTTCTGACGATATCAAACTGAACATTATGGATGACCCATTTTTCTTTTAGCTTAGGAAAATTTTCCTGAAAACTTTTAAGGCCCTCTTCATTCATGAGATCAAAAATTTTCTTTTTACCGATGAGTTCTTCTTTGGTATAACCCAGCCATTCGCATAGGGTGTTATTCGCTTGCAGAAACATACCGTTCGGATCTAAAGAATGATAACCGCAGGGTGCGTTGTCGTAAAGGTCTTCAATGTCTTTGGATGCTTTCAGCAATTCCTGTTCTGCGCGGTTTCGCGCGCGGAGGTTGAGGTATATGGTATAAAACAAACCCAGTAAAATCAGCACGGTAACCGCAAGCATGGCGATGAATATCAAATTGGATTTGGCAATCTGCTTTTCGTTTTCTATGGTCCGCTGTTCGAGCAGCATTTTTTCTTCTGACATTAGATCTCCAAAGGTGAGACGAATAACGTCCATGAGTTTTTTGCCCTTGAGAGAAGTGATGAGTAAAATACTTTCCTGCGGATTCTTTTTATACAAATCAACGACCTCATCACTAAAAGCCAGTTTTTGCTCAATCAGTTTTTCCAATTTTAGTATACGTGTATATTGTCTGGGATTATCACGGGTCAGTAGTTTTAGAAACTTAACCTGTGGGTGTATGTTTTGTTTTCCTATGGAATAAGGCACCAGAAAATCGATGTTATTGGTCAGACAGAAACCGCGTTGTCCTGTTTCTATATCCGTAAGCGTAGACAACAATTGTTCGGAGCGATAAAGTACCTGATGCGTATGGTCTACCCAAAGGCTGGCTTTTAACTGACTGTTGTTATTGTCATAGGTATAGATCCCCATCAAAATGACCAGCGAAAGCGTAATAATAAATCCAATAACAACCTTGAGTTCGAAGCGCATGCTTATTAATCTCTAGTTTCTAAAAAAAAAACACGGTTATAGCCGTATTTGCATTCCCATCCTTGTGTAAATTGATTCTTCTTCAAAGAAGAATCAATTTACATATTTTGTCGATAATATTAATTGTTTCGTCAGTTAAATTTAATGTTTCGGCGCACCTGATTTTGAGTGGTTTAAAAATAGTAGAGGCTAAAAAGAGCAGGCTTGTAACATTGCCCTGACGAAATCGGTATATTTATAATTAGAATCAAAACTAAACAACACAATATGAGAACATCAAATCCTGCATTAGGAGACAAAACATTTAATTTACGCGCAGCCGCAGGTGAAGAGTCGATGACGATTCGCGGCACCGTAAATAAGTCAGCGATCTTAATCGGAATCATCGTTTTTGCCGGGGCTCTTTCCTGGACTCAGTTTATGAGCGGCAACAGTATAGCGATGATACTGTTATGGGGCGGAGTAATTGGCGGATTGATTTTGGCCATCATTACTATTTTCAAAAAAGAATGGGCACCGGTGACAGCACCTATATATGCAGCTTTTGAAGGATTGGCTCTGGGTGGAATTTCTGCGATGGCAGAAATGATGTTCAGCGGTATTGTCATGCAAGCCATCTTGCTTACTGTCGGAACATTCGTTACGCTATTGGCCGCTTACCGTTCGGGCTTGATCAAAGCAACAGAAAATTTCAAACTGGGAGTAGTGGCTGCTACCGGTGCTATTGGTTTGATTTACATGATCTCTTTCGGCATGCGCCTATTTGGTATGCAAATGCCCTACCTGCATGACAACGGTCTTATCGGTATCGGTATCAGTTTAGTAATTGTTGTGGTTGCCGCATTGAACCTGGTATTGGATTTTGACTTCATCGAAAACGGAGCAGAAAAAAAAGCACCTAAGTTTATGGAATGGTATGCAGCCTTCGGTCTTATCGTAACCTTAGTATGGTTGTACCTGGAGATTTTAAGGTTGTTGATGAAGCTGAATAGTAGAAGATAAAAATAGAAATCAGAGATCTGAAATCGGATTAAGCAATAAAGAGAAAGCCCTTGTTAATTATTAACAAGGGCTTTCTCTTTATCTGATCTCAGATTTCAGATTTCTAAATAGACGGTTCTTCCTGCGTCTTCTTCAATAGTCGGATGATTTCTTCTTTGTCTTGAATTTGGCTGCGGAGCAGGGCTACTTCTTTTTCAAGAGCGGTCATGCGTTCCATTGCGTCATCCAATATTTCTTTATTTGGGCTCTTGTGATCGGCAGAAAACTCCTCTAACATTTCGCCTTCACCCCGGTATAACCAGTTGGGACTTAAAGTTGGGAATGATTTACTGATGTTATTAAAAAAATCAATGTTTGGAATATTTTTCCCCTTCTTCGCATTCGAAATGGTGTTCTCAGAAAGATCAGCCAGCTTGCTCAGTTGTTTTTGATTAATCTTAAAATGCTTTAACAGAAGCTCTAATCGTTCGGATACATTGATAGCCATAGGAGTGTCTCTTCAGAAAGATGTCTATTATTTAAAGATATAATACGGACCATTCAATGAAACAGTTGTGATAATGCAATGAAAAGATAACCACAGCCCTTGCTATTGTTGGTGCTACTAAGATAAAGAATAATTTTTGTTTTGTGTTTTTCAAATAAAAAATCGTCTTTTATAATGTTTAGGTCACTGGACATTTTGAGTTTTAGCCATAATTAGGTAACTTGTGTAAGGTTTTGAGGATAATAGTAATTTTTTACTATATGAAGAAGATAGATTGGATACTGCTGGTAGATGACGATGAAATAGATCGCTTTGTGAACGAAAAGATAATCCGTCAGTGTGATGTAAGTTTTCCTGTACATGCTGTACAAGACGCGTATGGAGCGCTGGAATGGATCAAGGAGAAAGCAGCAGGGATCGTTTCGAACGGGGAAAATGGTCTAATTTTATTAGACATCAACATGCCCGGAATGTCAGGGTTTGAATTCCTCGAAAATTATAAGGAAGTCTACGCTCATCTGAAAGATTATATTGATGTCGTAACACTCTCTTCTTCCAATCACCGGTCTGATAGACAACGCATGATGGAATTGGGAGCGATGGCTTATTATTCGAAGCCATTGAATCACGAAGACCTGAAGCAAATATTAGAAGAATAAGGAGAGATCAGAAATCTGAGAACTGAAATCAGAGATCTGAATAAAAAAGAAATTCCTTGCTAAAATTAGTAAGGGATTGCTTTTTATAATTTATCTGATTTCAGATTTCAGATCTCAGTTTTCTCGCTTTAACGAAGATCCATTTCCTTGAGCAGATACCCCGCTCCTGCATATTTATCCACGATAAATAAAATATAACGCACGTCAACGGAAATGCAGCGTTGTAATTGAGGTTCAAACACCAAATCTCCGCTCATGGCTTCCCAATTGCCATCGAAAGCACAGCCGACCAATTCTCCTTTGCCATTGATCACCGGTGAACCGGAATTGCCGCCGGTGATGTCGTTGTTGCTGATGAAACAAACAGGTACGCTGCCGGTACTGTCGGTATAGTTTCCAAAATCCTTTGCGGCATAGAGCTGCTGTAGTTTTTTAGGAACGATGAATTCATCGTTTAACGAATCTCCTTTTTCGATGATGCCGTTCAAATGGGTTTGATGTAAATAGTGTACCGCATCTTTGGCGTTGTAATCTTTCATACTGCCGTAGGTCAAACGCATGGAGAAGTTGGCATCAGGATAATGCAGTTCTGATTTTTTCCATTCCAGGTAAGCCTGTAAATAAAGGTGATTCAGGTTGTCGAGTTGTTGGTATACTTCGCCCAGATAAGGCCCCAGTTTGGCACGGAATTCTTCCAACGTAGTTTGCATAGCGGTATAGACCAGATCTTTTTCCAATACACTCGCTTGCGGTGCCGCAAGGAAAGCGTTCATTCTGTCTTGGTCCGTGAAAATGGATTTGGCAAAAGCAGCATCGGCGTATTTAGCGATGTTGTTTTTGTATTTCTTAGCGATCATCGGAAAAAGACTCGACTGCATGTCTACCGGAACATTGTCGCGGTACATTTCTAATAAAGCGATGAATACTTTTTTCTCTGTTGCGGCATTGAAATCTTTATAGTACTTGTCGGCGCTGGCCTTGTAACGTTTTACCGCCGCTGCATCTCCGCTTGCCGTGAAGCTGCTGAGTGCATTAGTGGCCTTGTAGGCTTCCATGAATACATCGATGCCGAAAAAGCATTCTTCGAAATATACATAGGGGGTGTTTATTTTTTCATAGACCGTATAAACGCTTTCATAACCTTCTTTAAGGTATCCGTATTTTTCTTTTCTGCCGGCATCAGCATTCACCCATTGGTAGAAGGCCTGCTCGTCTTCCTGCTTACGCTGTGCGACGCCGAGTGTTTTCAATCCTTTGTTTTGTCCGATGAAGTATTTGTAGTAATTGCTGACGCGGGCATACTTGCTCACGTATTGAATGCGAACCGCAGGATCTTTCTTCATTTCTTCCGCAATTAGCTGAAGTTTTTTTTCTCTGATTTTGATCTTGGTAGGATTACTTTGATTGTATGCCAGCAAAATGCCTTGACTGTTGAGGTAGCGGTCTGTATTACCGGAAAACCCCATCACCATGGAGAAATCATTTTGTTTCAATCCCTGCAAAGAGATGGGTAAATAGTGACGAGGTTTCAAGGGAATATTATTGGGAGAATAATCTGCAGGCTTGCCATCGGCACCGGCATATACTCTGAACAAACAAAAATCTCCGGTATGTCTTGGCCACATCCAGTTATCCGTATCTCCGCCGAACTTACCGATGGAAGAAGGAGGTGCGCCTACCAGGCGCACGTCCTTGTATGTTTCATTGACAAATAAATAAAAGGAATTGCGTTCGAAAAACGGTTTCACTTCTGCCGTATAATGTGTGCCTCTTACGGCATTGTTTTGCAGCGCTGTAGATACCGAATCTATATTGTCGATGAGTACACCGTTGTTGAAGTAATAGCTGGTGACTTCTTCCACGCGCACTAGAAAAGCAACGGTTAATCCCGCGTTAGGCAGTTCCTCGCTTTTGTTCATCGCCCAGAAGCCATTGGAGATGTAATCCTTTTCTACGGAACTATGACTTTGCACACTCGAGAAGCCGCAGTGGTGGTTGGTCAATAATAAACCATCCGACGAAATGATTTCTCCGGTGCAGAAATTACCGAAGTTAACGACGGCATCTTTCAAACTGGAGTGGTTGATGGAGTAGATGTCTTCTGCGGTGAGTTCACAGCCGAGTTTGTGAAGTTCTTCCATGTTTTTGCTGATGAGGTGTGGTAGCCACATCCCTTCGTCTGCGAAGGTTCTTGTGATAGTTAGTATTGATAAGAATAGAATTAGTTTTTTCATTTAACTAAATAGTTTGCGTTTTCAGTCAAGCCTTTACTTTTCTTTTGCTCTCCCAAAAGAAAAGTAACAAAAGAAAAGGGATCCACCAAAAGCAATCTCTGAAGACATTGAGGATTTTTAGAGTGTTCGTAGTTAATTTATGAGAATGTCTCCAGAGATTCGCTCTTTTCCTGGACGCCAGCCGCACCTGGCGTTACGTTTCACTTTTCCTTCGCTCTCATCTTATTATCCTTGTTAGCGTCCCGCCAACAAGTGTTGGACTGAAAAGGTATTACTACAGTCAGTTGTTGGCGAGACGCCAACAACGAATAAAATTTTATTTATCCTTCGCTCTGTTTCTCCGCTTTCATTTTTGCGTTAGGGATTGAGCCATTGTTTGAGTTCTTTTTCTTTGAGTATATAAGTTGTAATAGCCTTGTAGATGGATTCAAAGAAAAAAACGAGTGGCGAAGGCCCGGCCCGAAGGGAAACGCCCAATTATTCATAAGACTAAACTAGATCAATAACCTACCTTAACTAAAAAATAGTCTCTCTAAATGCCTGCTTTGAAATTTATAAAGAACCCCGTCTCTCCGGCGCCGTTGATGGAATATTCGAAGCGGATGACGAAATCATAATAGGTGGCAAAGTCCAGCCCTGCGCCGAATCCGTTGAGCCAATGGTTGGCGAAACGTTCGTTGCCTATTGGGTACATGTTGGACACATAACCCGCATCAGCATGCAGTTTAAAATAAAGGGCCAAAGGAACGTTCTTGAAATTTTCAATCGGTATGCCGGACATGCGGGTATTGAATTTGAAAAGCTGCCACTTCAAATGCATCTTGGTCATCACAAAATGTTGTCCGTCGATCACATAGAGTTCGTAGCCGCTGATGTTTTCTTTGTCATAGCCTAAACCACGTTGGTTAAAAAAAGGTTGTTTATCCGGTGTAGAGGCTTTACCTCTTAAACCAACGGCTGCAAATAGGTTGCGGTGTATACTGTTCAGTGGTGTAAACTTGGCAATGTCTAATTTGATAAATGAATAATTGATGTCCGGACTGATACCAAGTCCGTTTGTTTCCAGGTCTACGTCGACATAATAACCTTTCAGCGGATAGTATTGAATGTCGCGATGGTCTTTGGTGAAGGAATAATGAAGGGAAGGGTAGAACTGACTTGTTCTGCCATCCAGGAAATAGTTGGGATTTAAACGCGCAACGGTATCGGAAATGATGTTGTTGTAACCGTATAAAGAAAGGGCATGTGTGACATAATAATTATTTCTCCGGAAGATCGTTACACCTGCTGCGTAGCGCTCGCGTAGGAATCCACTGTCTTCGGTATAAGTAAGCTTATGATTGGCGGTGCGGTAAGCCACTTGACGATTTAATATAGCACCGGCATAGACACTCAATCCTGTTTTCAACGTGCGATTGATATAGGGGAAAGTATAGTCCACTTCAAATTTTTTATTGAAACCAAATTCACCACGGATCCTTAAGGTTTCATTTCTACCTCTGACGTTTTTTTGCACAAAGCGAACACCCCAATCGAGCCGCGAAAAATCATGTCCCCGCTGGTTCCACCATTCACTGAAGTTACGATCTGCCAAACCGATGAGCGGAATAGGATAGGAGTAGAAGCGTTCTTCCAGGACAATGTTCAGTTCAACAGCGTTGCTGTCAGCGAAAGAAGGAACGATATTGACTGAAATGAATAAGCCGGTATTGAATATCCGGTTACCATTTTTTTCAAAGCGTTTGGTGAAGTTATCGGAACAAATAGAATCCCCAGGTCTGAAATCCAATTCTCGGGTAATGATAAAGTCTTTGGTGCGTTTATTTCCTGTCAAGGTTACATTCTTGATGATATAACAGAAAATACTATCTCTTTTAGTAGTTGTGTTCGCAATATTTTGTGCCTTAGCCGTAAAAAAAGTAAAAAATAGCGTTAAGGTTGCCAGAAACGAAACGGAGGCCGTGCGATGTAAGAGTAAAATAATATGTTTAACCAGCGTGTGCAGAGTGATAAATGTACCTCTTATATAAGAGTAAAATTAAATTTCTAATTATATTTAGCGTTTAAAACTCTCATTATATTTTAAAATATCGCATAAGGTAACTGATTTTTGTATGATCAAAAAATTCGACTCGTTTGATGAATACCAAAAAGCTTACGATAAAAGTGTAGCTGACCCTGAAGGCTTTTGGGCCGAGAAAGCTTCCGGTTTTAACTGGAAGAAAAAGTGGGATAAAGTGTTGGAATGGAATTTCGACGAACCAAAGATAGAATGGTTCAAAGGTGGAAAGCTAAACATCACAGAAAACTGTCTGGACCGTCATTTGGCCACCAGAGGAGATCAGGTAGCCTTTATCTGGGAGCCGAATGATCCAAGTGAAGCCAGCAAATCTCTTACCTACAAAGAATTGCATGCCGAAGTATGCCGCTTTGCAAATGTTCTCAAAAAGAACGGCGTGAAGAAAGGCGATCGTGTATGTTTGTACATGCCGATGATTCCTGAATTGGCGGTTGCCGTATTGGCTTGTGCCCGTTTGGGTGCCGTGCACTCTGTGGTATTCGCCGGTTTCTCTGCTTCTGCTTTATCTGATCGTATCAACGATGCGAAAGCAAAAGTAGTATTGACTTCAGACGGTGCATACCGTGGCAATAAAAATATTCCGGTGAAAGCCATTGTAGACGAAGCGGTGAAAACAGCTTCTTGCGTGGAGAAAGTCATCGTAGCGAAACGCACCGGTGAAAGCGTGACCATGAAAGATGGCTTAGACGTTTGGTGGCACGAAGAAACCAAAGGGATAAGCGCAGAATGCGAAGCGGAAGCGATGGATTCTGAAGACATGCTTTTTATTCTTTACACTTCCGGTTCTACCGGTCAACCTAAAGGTGTAGTACACACAACCGGTGGTTACATGGTATTCGCAGAATATTCTTTCCGCAACGTCTTCCAGATCGGAGACGGTGATGTGTATTGGTGTACTGCTGACATCGGATGGATCACTGGACATACTTATTTAGTTTATGCTCCTTTATTGTCAGGAACAACCAGCGTGATATTCGAAGGTGTTCCTTCCTTCCCTGATGCCGGACGTTTCTGGGCCGGGATACAAAAACATAAAGTGACGCACTTCTACACTGCTCCAACGGCGATCCGTTCTTTGATGGCTTCCGGTCTGGACTTTGTAAAACCATACGACTTAAGTAGTCTTAAAGTATTGGGCTCCGTAGGAGAACCGATTAACGAAGAAGCCTGGCATTGGTACAACGACAACATCGGTAACAAAAACTGTCCGATCGTTGATACCTGGTGGCAGACAGAAACAGGTGGTATCCTGATTTCTCCATTGGCAGGCATCACGCCATTGAAACCTACTTGTGCTACACTACCATTACCAGGTGTACAACCAGTCTTGGTGGACAGCGAAGGCAATGAATTAAAAGGAAACGACGTAGAAGGAAACTTGTGTATGAAATACCCTTGGCCTTCTATCATTCGTACTTTGTATGGCGATCACGAACGTTGCCTTCAAACGTATTTCTCTACTTACAAAGGTTTATACTTCACCGGCGACGGTTGCAAGCGTGACCACGACGGATACTACCGTATCCTGGGTCGTGTAGATGATGTTATCAACGTATCCGGTCACCGTATGGGAACAGCCGAAGTAGAAAACGCCATCAACGAACACGATGCCGTAATTGAATCCGCTGTAGTAGGTTACCCGCACGACATCAAAGGTCAGGGTATCTATGCTTATGTAATCCTGGAAGATTTCTCCAAGACAGAAGATGTCTTGCGCAAAGAGATTTTAGAGGTGGTCACAAAAATCATTGGTCCCATCGCTAAGCCAGATAAAATTCAATTTGTAAAAGGATTACCTAAAACCCGTTCAGGTAAAATCATGCGTCGTATCCTGCGTAAAGTGGCGGAAGGCGACGTAAGTAACCTCGGTGATACGTCTACCTTGCTTGATCCATCTGTAGTAGACGACATCAAGAGTGGAGCCTTGGTTCCTTTTAAGGTATAAGTACCAAGTATCAAAATCCAAATAATGAATAAATTTCAAGCACCAATTTTACAAAAGTTGGTGCTTGTTTTTTTTTGATTTAATTGGGATTTGGAATTTATATTTTGGAATTTGAACAAGATGAAACGAATCAAACAGCTAGTCTTCGCCTCAGTATCTTATTTTCTGATCTTCCTCGCCAGAGTATATCAGTATATTATTTCCCCTATGATTCCAAATGCCTGCCGTTATACGCCCACGTGTTCGGCGTATTTTATCGAAGCTGTTCAAAAATACGGACCCTTCAAAGGTGGATGGATGGGACTCCAACGCATCGGCCGCTGCCATCCCTGGGGCGGGCATGGACACGACCCGGTCAAATGAGAGCCGAGAGCGTCATATTTCGCTCTCCGCTCTTAATAAGTCCCCTTCAGGGGATTTAGGAGCAAGACAGATAGATCATAAAAAAGGTCTCGCATAAACTGCGAGACCTTTTTTTCTAACGACTAACCACTAACGTCTAACGACTATGAAATCGCGCCCTTCGGCTTATAACTTCTAATCAATATAAAGAGACCAACCACAATCATCGGAACACTCAACAGTTGTCCCATATTGAAATTCATGTTGTTCTCAAAACTCACCTGATTTTCTTTGAGGTATTCGTAGAGAAAACGTAACACGAATACATAAATAATAAACCATCCAAAGGTACGTCCTTCCGGTACAAAGCCTTTATGATGAAGGTACATAGCCAATAAGATAAAGAACAATACCAGACAGGATACCGCTTCGTAAAGCTGCGAGGGATGTCGCCCTACACCATAGAGCGTGAAGATGATTGTTTTCTTGCCTTGCTCATTGGTGCTTTCTGAAAATCTGATTTCTTCGGGCACTATGTACTTACCTTCTGCGTAATAATCCGAAGAATTTTTCAGTGCTTTCTTAATGCCTCCGTTCAATAAGTCATAGACATTCCCATTGCCCAATGAACTCATGTGCATAGTCACTTCAATCGGGTTTACCGGCACGCCTTCTACTGTCAACACGGTATCTACTTTACGCAAGGTGACGTTGTGTACGAGCACTCCGAAGTTGTCCATGATGCTTTTATCAACGCCGTGTACAAACATAAAGGCCGTAGGCGCATCAGTAGGTTTACCGATGATTTCAGAGTTCATTAAATTGCCAAAGCGAATCAGACAACCACCGATAGCGACGCCAATCACCATACGATCCAGCAAATACAGATAGCCTGGGTTGGGATGTTTTCTGTAAAACAACAACAAGGCAATGAAAATACCGATGGCACCGCCATGACTCGCCAATCCGCCGTCTCTGATGTATAAGATTTCAAGAGGATGCGCCAGGAAATACGCCGGCTCATAAAAGAAGCAATGACCCAAACGCGCGCCGACTACCGTACCGACCAGTATATAAATGATCAGGGATTCGATGTCACGTGGATTTCTTCCTTCTTTTTTGTACATCCAGGTCATCAACTGCATACCAATCAGAAAGGCTGTAGCAAACAATAACCCGTACCACACCAAAGGAAAGCCCATGATGCTAAAGATTTCCGGAGATACATTCCACAAAATAAATGAATACATAGCTTTTTGTTTTTTACAAAATTAAGGATTGGATTGGAAATAGCTAAGGATTAGTAGTAAGTGGTAAGTGATATTTGTAAGTAGTTGGGTTTTAGTGAACGATGAGCATTAACTGTTTTTGTATTTTTAAAAGAGAACTGGCTTTAACGATATAAATTAGTCCCGGAGGGACGTCAGCCCGGTAGGAATTAATTATAGAAAAAGACAAATCCCTTCAGGGATGGAAGATTCGACGCATAAGTAAAGAAGGAGTTGGGCGTTTCCCCGCGAAAGGATTTTACGGGTTATTTTTATTTTCAATGGCGGGGCCGGGCTTTCCGTTCCAATCTTTTTCCCAACGCGTAAAGCCCACGCTAAAAAGGATTTCCACTTCAATCCCTAACGCAAAAAAATCACGTCTTGTTGTTGTCTCGCCAACAAGTGTCAGCATGAAACGTGTTACTACACTCAGTCGCCAACAACGAGTGGAATTCCCAATGCGAAAAGGTTAAAGAGAGTTTATGATCGCACTGATCTCCTCCGCACGTTCTACAATCATGAAATGTTCACCGCCTTTTATGAGGTAAGTTTCCGGTGTGTAGTAGGAGAGTACCTTGTCTTTATCGCCGTGAATGCGAATCAGGTTGTCTGGAATGAAATTATTTTCCCAATGGGTAATTTTATCAATGGCCCAACGTGCAAATACAGGATCGGTATCTTCGCTGATGTTCTTCAATAGCGTTTTATGCGCAGCAGTTTTTACTCCGAATAAATAATTGAGCACAAACAAAGGGGGAAACAGAATAAACTCTGGCAACCAGCTGGCGAGTTTTATTTTACCCATCACTTTATATAGCACAGGCAATTCACTTGCTTGCGCGGCAGAAGAGATGATAATGGTTTGCTCAGGAGTTATGTAACGGTTCAGCTCGCAGGCAATCATTCCTCCAAAGGAAACACCAATCAAGATAAATGCTGCGCTGGTATCTATTTGTTCAATTAAGCGATGACAATATTCTTCCAACGATTCATAAGAAAGAGGCGTTAACCAATGGATCGGTACAGTTTCGTATTTTAGTTGAAGAGCGGTGAACACCCGTTCATCGGCTCCCAGTCCGCTGATACAATAAGCAATCATTCGCTGTAAGCCGCTCTGCGCAGGCGATCGTTGATGGCTCTGCCTAAATCAAATTCGGGAACGAATTCTGAAATTAATATTTCCGCATCGCTTTGATCCAGTTCCCGTAAAAAACGAAACAGGTTTTTAGAAGCTTCATGCGGATCTCCTTTTGTACTTAAGGTGCGTTGTATGTTAATGTCTGGTACTGCATGTTGAAAGCTTAGCACACCAATGCGTTTACCGGTATGTTGTTTCAACAGTTGGTCAATGTCTCCAATGTACAAGGGTTTCCGCGGCGCATAATGGCTCTTCAACATGCCCGGTGCATGTGGATTGGAAGACTGATTGAGATGGAGGGTAACTTTTTGATGGCTTAAATTTTCAATCACTTCTACACTCAGGCCGCCTAAACGTAAGACATGCAATTGATTATTTTCCCAGGCGACAATCGTCGACTCTATACCTACCTCACAGGAACCTCCGTCTAGAATATAAGGAATCAAATCACCCAATTGTTCGTTGACATGTGCCGCCTGCGTGGGACTGATGTATCCAAAAGGATTGGCACTAGGCGCTGCCAGTGGGAAGTCCAGTGATTGCAGCAGTGATAAAGTCAATGGATGATTGGGAATGCGGATGCCTACCGTTTCCAAACCGGATGTGACGATGTCGGCAATGAGTTCATTTCTTGGCAAGAGAATCGTCAATGGTCCCGGCCATACGGCTGTGGACAATGCTTTCAGCGCTTTGGGAAAATGGGTAACCCATCGTTCTATCTTTTCTATGCTGTCGGTATGAACAATCAAAGGATCAAAGCTCGGACGCTCTTTGGCTTTAAAGATAGACAGCACGGCATCTGGATTCAATGCATTTCCGGCCAATCCATAAACAGTTTCCGTAGGAATAGCGACCAGCTGTCCCTGTTCCAGCAATTGTTTGGCGTGTGCAATATCGGTTCCGAGAATGGCCATATCAGAAATTTAGCAATTCGTTTATTTCATCGGTAAAACTACCGCTCAATATCGGGAAGCGGCACCAGCTTCGGGGATCTACGTTGAAGTCATCCAAATGAAAAGAAGGCGCAATGCGTTCTCTTTTCCATTGATTGATCGACCACAGGCGGTAGAATTTTGCGATGTATTGTTTTAACTGTTGTTTATCAGTCCATTCACTTTCTAGGTGTAGGTAAACATCCAATGGTTTTCTTCTGTTCTTAATCGCTAAGCGTTCGATCTGCGCCAGCAAAGGATAAGGCATCAGGTCTTTTTCATCGGTTTGTGTTTGCGCTGAAGGACGCAACTCTGCAGTAGGTGTCAGCGCATTCACCGAACTCAATCCTTTGTGTCCCCTTTCTTTCTCTGCCCAAACCAACCAGTGACGGATGAAATCTTTGTCTACGCCGGCAATAGGTGCAATGCTGCCGGAGGTATCACCGTCCATGGTGGCATAACCAACATCGCCTTCGCTGCGGTTAGAAGTAGTGATGAGCAGGGCACGTTTGATGTTGGCCATCATCCAGATGATGGGAGAGCGGCCGCGTGCCTGTATATTTTGCAAAGCGATGTCGTCCTGTTGCCAGGTTAGTTCGCGCTTTAGTGCGGTTTGTATTTTGCTTTTATAGCTTTCTACTTCTTCGTCGATGCTCCAATGGTAAAAAGTAGCTCCGATGCTTTCTGCGAGTTCACGGGCAGAGTTCAATGTTTCATCACCGGAATTGCGACTAGATTGATAGACACAAGTCAACAATACTGCGCAGATTTTTTTGGCTTGTTCATCGGCACTTAATCCATTTAAAGATTTGCTGTCAATCAAATCGGCTACACCGCCTTTGGTTAAGAAAAGTTCTGCACCGAGTTCTTGTATGCCTTTGCGGATCATCTCGTACACCATGATGGCGCACACGGAAGAATCAGCGCCACCGCTCAGGGACAATACAAATCCTTTAGCTTTGGCTTTGCGCATGTAGTCGTAGAGCCCTACACAAGTGGCTTCCCAAAACTCATAGTTTTTTTCTCTCTGATCTTCCGTAATCGGATCGTGACCCGTTTGTTCGTTTTCAAAGTCAATGTTCGCGGCAACAAGTTCCACATTATGGAAAGAGAGCCTGTTGTTGCGTTGTATTAAATTGCCTTTGTAAGCAATCAATACTTCACCGTCATAAATGACTCTTCCTGCTTCGTTTCCTAATAAGTCGGCATACACGTAAGCGCAATTCATTTTGCGTGAACCTTCTTCAATCACTAATTCATAACGAATTTTTGATTTGTTAAAAGAGAAGTGACTCGCGCTTGGATTTAAAATGAGTTGAATGTTTTGTTTGGCATATCGAAAGCCCGGACGGTCATTGCCTCTCCAGGCATCTTCGCAGATTTCAAAAGCAACGGAAATATGTTGTACGGTATAAGTAAGATCTCCGAAAGGATAAGACTTTCCTCCGCGCTCTATTGTTGATTGTAGTTGCGAGGGCCAGGGAGTAAACCAACGTTGTTCATAATGTACACCTTCATTGGCTAAAAATTGTTTGGCGGAAAAACCCAGTATCGCAGCATTTTCTATAAAACACACGCAATTGTATAAACGGTGTTCATGCCATACCGGTAAACCGATACAAACCGCCAGATCTTTGGTATGCGGTAAAAGGTTGATCAATTGCTCCCAGGCAGTATCTGCCACCCAATGATGCAAAAACAAATCTTCACAGCCATAACCCGTGATGCACAATTCCGGTAGGCAGAGGATGTTTACCCCATCTTTACGCGCCATCTCCAGCGCTTGCAAGATGTTGTTTCTGTTATTATCCCAATCGATAGGTGTTTGATTGAGTGCAGCACCGCCTATTCTAAGAAATGACATGAGCGTTAGTCGGATGATTTGATAGCACAAATTAATAAAAAGAGAGGAGGTTTGAAAGCTTCTTGCTGTTAAAGGTGAAGAGTGAAGGGTGAAGAGTAAGTTAAAGATATATTCACTCTTCACCCTTTACTCTTCACAATATAAAAGTCAACAGATACTCTATGCACTTATTTTGTATATTTGGTAAAGAACAGTATTCCTTTCATGGCAAAAACGCTACTCAAAGTCGATCACCTTCATGTATCCTATACCAATACTGCGCAACCTGCTTTACTGGACATTTCGTTTCAAGTGAAAGCCGGTGAATGTGTAGCGGTGATTGGCGAAAGCGGTAGTGGTAAATCTACTTTGCTGCGTGCTATTGCCTGTTTGCAACCCTGCGATGAAGGCGCCATCTATTTAGAAGATTCGAAACTGCCGGATCCATTGCAACTATTGGTGAGAGGCTATGAAGGCATTCGTTACGTTTCGCAGGATACCATCTTGCCGCGTTTGCGTACGGTGGAAGATATGCTGCGTTATGAGCTACGTTATTTTCATACCGAAGAACAATCATTATTAGTTGATCAATACCTGGATATTTTTTCTTTACAGGAATTCAGGGACAGAAAAGATACTGAACTTTCAGGAGGCCAGAAACAACGCGTAGCTTTATCTCTGGCCTTGGCGTCCGATGCTTCTCTGCTGGTGTTAGACGAGCCGTTCAATCAAATTGATATCATCACCCGTGAAAAAGTGAAAGAACAATTGTTTTCCTATTTTAAAAATTCAGGAAAAACATTGATCATGGTTACACACGATGCGATGGATGCTTTACCCTGGTCAGATAAAATTGTGGTCTTGCGTGACGGTCATTTACTGCAAGTCGGCACGCCGGAAAAAGTATACGAGAAACCCATGGACATGTATGTGGCTTCTCTGTTTGGCCCCGTGCAACTGTTGAATAAAAAACAATTGAAAGTATTGTTACACATCGAATGGCCTGCGCGCTGCCGTTATGCCGGTATTCGTTATACCGATGTGAAACATCAATCTTCTAAAAATAAAGATGCCATTGCTGTATCATGGGTTCGCTCGTATTATGCCGGTAAACAATACAAATGGTTGTTGAAGGATCATACAGGAGGAGATTGGATGGTCTATGCTTCGGATAAAGAACCATCAGGTACAACAGTCTATATTAGTTTTCCTTTGTCACAGATTTTCTTTTTTAAGTAAGCCATGTATAACGCTTCCGTTCATCCTGTTGTTTTTCGATTTGCCTTTGAAGCCGGCACGTCCAGAGGTGTATTGAGGGAAAAAACGTCCTGGTTTATCCGCTTGAAAAAAAATGAAGTGGAAGGCTGGGGGGAATGCAGTCCCATTGCCGGTCTGAGCCCCGAACCTTTGGAAGTTATTGAAGCGAAAATCATGACCGTGTTGGATGAATGGCAAAAAGATCCTGCCGCTATTTTAGATTCGAATTCCCGATGGACAGAAGAGTTACGCCAATGGCCTTCTTTGCGTTTTGCTTTAGAAACTGCCTGGCTTGATTATACAAACGGCGGTGTACATACATTGTACAACAATGCTTTTGTAAAAGGAATGCAAGCCATACCCATCAATGGACTCGTGTGGATGAATACACTGGAACACATGCAGGCGCAGATCGAAGACAAATTGAAGCAGGGGTATCAATGCCTCAAATTGAAAATCGGTCATCATGATTTCGCAGCTGAATTAAATTTATTGAAACGATTACGAGATCGTTTTCCTACCAAAGAATTAATGATCAGAGTAGATGCGAATGGAGCCTATCAGAAGCATACTGTATATCCCATGTTAGAGGCTTTGGCTGCATTAGACGTCCATTCCATCGAACAACCTGTTGCAGCCGGACAAATGGATTTGATGTCGGACTTATGCAAAAATAGTCCCTTGCCGATTGCTTTGGATGAAGAATTAATCAAGCATAGGTTAAAGGAAGAAAGAGCAGACTTACTGCATCAATTGCAACCTGCTTACCTGGTACTCAAACCTTCTTTGCATGGCGGCATGATGGGTTGTAAGGAATGGATTGAACTAGCTACTCAACAGAACACCGGCTGGTGGATGACCAGCTATCTGGAATCTTCTATTGGCCTGAATGCCATTGCGCAATTTACCTGTGAGTATGAGACCTCTATTTTTCATGGATTAGGCACGGGACAAATTTATACGCATACCATCGCTTCTCCATTAGAAGTTCAGACAGGCCAACTGACTTATCATCCTATGAAAAAATGGGGAAGTCCTTTAGACTTAAGCTAACCTAATCTTAAACTAATTGTATGGCAAACAATTAATTTTAACGATATTGAATAAAAGGGAATAGGATATGTTGGAGACCAGAGAAAATGAAATCCATTCTACGAAAAAAATCTTTTTTTTCAGCAGAGAATATATTTCTGAATTTGTGTATGGAGGCATTGACGGAGCGATCACGACCTTCGCTGTTGTAGCAGGTGCAACAGGTGCTGGATTGGAAAGCAGTATAGTGGTCATACTGGGTTTTGCCAATTTGATAGCCGATGGTTTTTCGATGTCTGTGGGTAATTATTTTTCTTCCAAAGCACAAAAAGACAATTATAAAAAAAACAAAGCCTTAGAGTACTGGGAAATAGAACATTTGCGAGAAAGAGAAATTGAGGAAGTACGCGACATCTATGAGAAAAAAGGATTCAAAGGAGAATTATTGGATCAAGTGGTAGAGGTAATCATTTCAAATAAGGAGGTCTGGG
>JACMQM010000094.1 GCA_014376985.1 Cytophagaceae bacterium
CATAAGCTGTTCGTGATCCTATGTACGATTTATGGTTGGAGGTGTCTGCTCTGTTCAGTGAATCCTGAAGGAATGCTTCTCGGCAATCGTGACAACTTTTGCATTGAGCATTAAATTGATCGAGCTTGAAACTATTATACAAAAAGGAAATGGTATGCTTGAACCCCTCCAAAGATTTAATTTGAGCACGGCAGGTTAATACACTCAAGCAGAACAAGAATCCTAATAAAATTCCCTTCATAAATAGTTGTTACTAAACGATCCGTAAGATCTTTTCCATCTTGCGTCCTTTCGCCAGCTCATCTACCAGCTTATCCAAAAAACGTACTTGCTGTGTTAATGGATTTTTTATTTCTTCTATGCGATAGCCACAGATGACGGCGGTGATGAGGTGCGCATTAGGATTTAGTTTAGCCTGTTGAAAGAAGGTTTCAAAAGTTACTTTTCTTCCATGAGCTTTTCCAACTTCTTTTCATCATAACCGGTTAGCCACTCAATGACTTGTAGCAGTTCTTCTTTGTTTCGGCCTTTTTTCTCTACTTTTGCAAGATACTGCGGATAGACCTACGCATAGGTCAGTGTGGCGATACGCTCATCGTGGTTGCTGGTGTTGTTCATGCTTTATGTTTTATTCCTATTTTTAATTTCCGCTTTACGAAGAATCCAGGCACCCATTATTTCATCTTCCGTCAGGACTCTTAAGGTAGCAAATGTATGCTTAGGAGAAAAATAATAATTTGCTCTGACTTCCTGCATGAAGGTTAAAGTATCGGCTAAGAAATTTTGCAGGTAAGGAAATGGCCCTTTCGGTAAATGCTGTTGAAATGCCTGTAATGATTCTTCTATAGTGAGTTCATGCAGCAATAGGCTAAAGGCAATTAGCGCTGCTGCCTTATGTTCTTGGTTTTCTTTCAACGCCAATCGCGCTTGTATATAACAAGGACCGCTGTAATAGCCTTCTCCCAGTTCTTCTGCTCGCTTGGTCATTTCCAGTACAAAGGATAAACGGGGTTTAATGATGCTTCCTTCATAACTCTCACAACGTTCTAGAAACTCGGCATAGTGAAGCTGAAGAGAAAAGTTCGATCCGATATGATCTAATTTGTCTTCGTTCCATAGCAAGGCTTCTGTCATGTATTCATCTGCGGTGGCGTGATCACCGCTTCTCCAATATACTTCTGCAATCTGCTCTAGTACGTCGGTCACATAGTATACCGCAAAACCATTGCCTGAATCTTCCTCTTTAATCATTTTTCTATAACAACGCAGTGCCTGTTGAAGGACATCCACACGTTGTAAATGCATGCCTTCTTTTTTATAAAAATGACCGATGTCTGAAATTTCATATCCGCTCAAATCAGGTAGGTCGTCTTGCAGCGATTTCTCCAGCCAAAACAGGTATTCATTTTCCGGAAATAAAAACTCATCCTGTGTGGAGTCATTCTTGAACTCTTTGAGTCTTGCAAATTGAGACGCTATTTTAAAAGTCAGTGATCCTTTCTTTTCTTCTAAAGTTTGACACCAGTTTCGGAAAACTTTTTTCTCTTCGTTTCGGCAGGCGCTCAAGGCCTGCGTTTCCTGTTGCAGTCTTCCAAATACCAGTTCTAAATAATGTGTCCAGTTGGCAGTTTGAGGCTCTTCAAGAATAGCAGCTTTGATGTACTGCAAAGATTTTTTCCAATGTTCGATTTGATCTTCGAGTACATAACTTACCAGTGTATAATGTACATTCGCCAGACCATGATAGCTCTGGTTCCTTTGTTCCTGTTCTGTTTCCAATTGGTGGATCAAGGAGTCAATAGCCAGTTGACCATTGCTGGTCACGGCCAAATGATCTCCGGCATCTTTTGCCTGATCCATTAGTATGGAATACGTTTGTGCACGAAGCTCCCAGGAAATACAACCATTGAGGAACTCTATTTTTTCAACAATAGGCATCATCAGGTCTACACCATCGTCCGTCAGTTTGCCACAAGAAAAATCATAATGCATTTCATTTAAGCTGTCCTGATACAGGATTGCCAGTTCATCTTTTTCTTCGGCTGTAGACGATGTTTTGTATTGCTCGAATAATCGATCAAAAATATCGAATAGATTTTCCATCTGTTATTAAACAAGAATTAGTGTGGGTGTTTTTTTACTGGCAGAGTTGATCCGAAAATTTCAATGAACTAACTCCAATAAAAATTAATTATTTTCAACCAGTTCAATGTCCATCGTTTTTATCAAACCCTCTTGAAAAGTATAAACATGCTTTACCAGTCCGTGAAATAGGAGTTTGCCTTCTAAATCTTTTACGTATTGATGAACTTTCACTTCTAAACTGCCATTTTCTCTTTCATCGAAACCTACCGGCTCCACTTTAGGATTTACTTCCGTCCATTGCCTGGTCCAATACTGTTTGATTTCATCGTGTCCACTGATGTAGCCTCCTTCCCAAGCTTTCGATCATTGTACATCATATTGCATGGTAGAGAGCGCCTTGTCAATGTCTCTTTCATTAAAAGCAGCATAAGAGTTCTTGATGACTTCTTTGAATTGATTTGCCATAATGTTAAAAGGACTAGGATAGGGTATGTTTTAAATTCAGATGGCATACAGTGATGCCGTTTATTTGGCCGAAGATGAGTTTATATTATTTCCTTATAAACAAGTATGGCAGGTAGAAGTATAGCGACGATCCAAAAGGTTAAATTAAATTTTACATCTTTCATCAAGTGGGCATCCATTGTCCAAAAAGTATCGGCAGGGATCTTGTTTATTTTTCTAAATACCTTTATCAAGAGGATAAATAATAACTGCGAAAGTACAGGGATTTTAAGCACCACTACCATGATAGAATATACGATGGAGAAATACGGTAAGAGATACCCTAATAAAAATAAGGCTATGTTACATAACATTAAAATAGTGAACGGTTGTTTTTCAAATAGCCATTCACGCTTTACCAGAAATACAAGTAAAATGTTTAGCCCTAAGGCGATGTAAAGAAAATCCATAATCAAATGTTAAACTGAACTTTTTTGGATGGATTGAATATAATCCATTTTCTGATATAAACCTCATCGATCGAGCAGTCCGATTCGTTTATTTATGGTCAGACAAGGTTCAAGAATTAGAGCACGCTGTTATAGCTTCTGATACCGTAGCAAAAAAATTAATGTGTCTGCCTTTGTTGCTTTCATAAATGAAATCCATCATGCTCCTGCTTTTATGTTTTGTGAAATCACCAACAATCGCCAACGGGATGCGGTAATTGGAAAACTTTTGTAACAGTTCTCCTGCCATTCTATTTTTGAGGTCAAAAAAATCAGGAGTTATATTTTTTTCATGAAGAATGATCTTATCGAAGTCCTGGTAGTATAAATTAGCCAATAGTTCTAATCCGTCTTCCGCCCGATTTACAACAATAACTTCCGAAAGTACTTCGGCTATTTTAATATTGTTTATAAGATGTGTTTCAATGTACATGTTTCAAGTCAATTTTTAACTCCTCTCTCGCCAGCCGTTTATTATCACAATTTATATCTCTTCCCAACCGTCATTCTGAGGATCGTATTTTGCAAAGTCTCCATCGTCGGTAAATTCAGAGGCGGCCATGCCTGCTTCAAAAATACATTCTTCGTCAAAGCTTGTTGTGAAATACAGCCCTCTTTCTGTCAATAAGGCTTCAATAGCGTAATACAAATGTTTGTATGCTGATCCATTCTCATTTTCCGTTTCAAGAGCATAGTCATAATTTAACAGTCGTTCTTTTAATTCGTCGTGTTGCTGCTTTGTAAAAGGCTCAATGTTCTTTTCGTTTTCAAAAAAACTTTCGTCCTTCAGTTTTTGTTCTCTTTCTTTTGTTTTTATACTAAATAATTGGATGTCGTAGCTCATAGGGTAAAGTTTCTTACTGGCGCATCCGCCTTTGCTTAATTATATATTATTTCAGGAATGATTACTGTTTTTCAAGAAGATGCTTTAAGTTCTCTCCAAGAAGTTGATCCCAACCTTGTTCAAATCGTTCTCTTTTAAAATGCGGATGATCAGGGAAACTTTCCAAACCGGTTTGTGTAACCTTCACTATCGTATTGTTTCCATCCGTGGATAAATCAAATATAACCTCTGAACTGCCTGGATGGTCTTTATAAGCCCAGCTGTGGCCGAATGTTTGACCTTCGACTACTTGGGTCACCCACCAATCTTTTTTGGTAGCCGGAATCGGTATCGTCAAACTTAAATTTATAACCCACAACAGCCTTGAATTTTTGAAGTGCAGGAAAATACCATTCCCTCATTTTATGCTCATCAATTAAAGTCTCCCAAACTTTTTCAATGGGAGCGCTGTAATGATGCTCTTTTACAAGCGGAATACTCATAAGTTTCATTGTGTGCTTTACTCATAATTCAATTACTCTCTTCGTCCAGAAGTCAGTACCAATTTCAGCTGTCAGTAATTCTATTTGTTTTGTAACGCGTAGGATGCATTGTTTGGCCATCGCCGAAAGTGCTGCTCTGTCACCCGATGCCAGCCAAACCGGTTCATCGGATTCCCATACTCTTTGGATGAAATGAAATTTATCTCCTTCCGTATATACTGCCACTTGCCATCCTTGTTCCATGTCATCAAAGATCCAGCCTTCTTCGTTTTTAGCCAAAGCCTCCAGTAAAGAAAGCGCTTCCACAAACGTGTCATACCAATGAAAGGAGATATCATTTACGTCTTTGTGAAACACTAGCGGTCTCAACCAGAAACAACTGTCACCCGCTTTTCTAATTTTGTTGTGATCATTGATGGCTTGTACGATAGAAGCGTAATATCGGATGAGTTCTATTTCATGACCTTCAAACTCCTCGCTTAAAGCATAGCGACCTTACAGCTCCTGATCAGATTTTTCAAGCAACTGTCTTTGTGTCCTCCATTCTTCGTCTGTCCATTCGTTTTCATCTCCGTAATAGAAATCATCAGAGATGATGAATGCCACATCTACTTTAAGATCCGGAATAAATTCGGTTTGTGAAAGGTATTTGTTTAATTCGCCCATTTAGAGTTTTTTAAAAGTATTGATAGTGTAGAAGGCGGACATATCTGTTATTTTTTTTCCGGTTGATAGTAAAAAATTACCGCCCCACCAGCAAATGTTTTTGTTTTTAAGAGTTTAAGATGAACACTATCCTGAATGTTTTTAAATAAAGGCAAACCTTTTCCGACAATAATAGGATGAACACAGAGTTGTAATTCATCAATTAAATTAAGATTCGTCAAGGCTACAATCAAACTTGGGCTACCAACAAAAATGTCTTTACCTGCTTGCTGTTGGAGTGTTGACACTTCTTCTTTAAGGTCTCTTGTTGCCAGTGTTGCCGTTTCCCAATCCACATTTTTAAGTGTGTGAGAAAAAACAATTTTAGGAACCTTATCGATGGCTACCGCAAAGTCATCCATTGATTTTTCGCCAGTGGGATTTTTTAAAACATCTCGCCAATACTCCATGAGTTGATAGGTAATCCTGCCATATAGAATAGTGCCAGCGTTACTTAACAGGTCAGCGTAATGTTGATGTATTTCTTCGTCGGGTGTGATGGCCGTGTGATCACAAAAGCCATCAACGGTCATATTGATTGCTGCAATTAGTTTTCTCATGTTATTTTGATCAAGTGTTAATTTTTATGTCGGTTGGTTCCTGTACAGAAAAAAATTCTTCTGTCAACGTTTTATAAAACATACACTACTCATTTTTGCCAAGCTCTTGTGCCAGCCCAACAAGAAGTCCTTCGGCTCCGCGAATGTAGCATAGGCGATAGGAGTTCTCATATTGTACGATCTCCCCAACGAGTTGAGCTCCCTGCTTGATTAATCTCCCTACCAGTTCGTCAATGTCTTCCACGGTGAACATAGCACGTAGATAACCCAACGCGTTCACTGGTGCTGTTCGATGATCTTCAATAGTAGAAGGTGTGATAAATTTTGACAGCTCGAGTCGGCTGTGGCCATCCGGAGTGATCATCATGGCAATCTCTACGTTCTGATTACCAAGGCCTGTAACACGACCGGCCCATTCTCCTTCTATTGTTGCCCGCCCTTCCAGCTTTAATCCGATCTCTGAGAAAAACGAAATGGCATCATCCAGTGATTCTACGACGATGCCGATATTGTCCATTCTTAATAATTTGTTAGTTGCCATAGTTTTAGTCCGATGATGTCAAAACATTTTTATTTAAAGTAAGCGGATAATTTCTCCTTAAACTTTTTACTCTCTTTCAGGTACATAAAGATTGTAAGGATATAAAAAACTAGCAATACGATCAATCCACCATTTTGAAAAACATTCTTAGAAGACCATAAAATTAAAGCTGTTATAAAAACTAGAAAGCTTATTACTAAGGCATGAAATCTCATTCGGACTACAATTTTACTTTTGCTTTCACCGATTACTTCGCCCTTCATTACTGGTGTAAAAGAAGTCAGGCCTTCAATAAATGGTACAATGTCAAATTTTGTATCATTCAGTTTTCCGATAAATTGTTTTCCGTTACAATCAAAATTTAATTTAAAGATTGGTTGCCTATCTGTATAAATGATCTCTTTAAGTGTTTCAATATTTTCAGCTTTAGTGTTAGCAGTCTCAATTTCAAATTTATTAAAATACATATTTCAGTAGTTTACTTAAATTTTGATTTGTACTTCGCGTTTTTGTAAAACGCTGTTAGTAGGGATAGGTGGGCATTCCTAATTGCGTTTTCTTTCATAATGAAGCGCAATTACTCCGGAAGAAAATATTTTTGTTTCTACAAGTTTCAGCTTCGTCAATTCCTTCACCTCTTTAAACAGCGGCATTCCTTCTCCCAGTAATACGGGATTGACAAATAACCAAAACTCATCAATCAAACCGAGACCTAGTAAAGAATGAGAAGCTCGCGGGCTTCCAAAGATTAAAATGTTTTTTCCGTCTTGTTGTTTTATTTTATTGATATTGTCTGTAAGGTGGTCGCTGATCACAATCGTGTTGTCTAATCCTTTTTCGCTAAGTGTTCTTGATAAAACGATTTTTGAAACGTTCTTATACCAAAGCGAATGTTCTTTATCGTGTTTAGAAGCGTCGGGATGATCTCCCGCAGTGGGCCAGTAACCCTGCATCATCTCATAGGTTACGCGTCCGTAAAGTGCGGTGTCGGCTTTGTCTGTCATGGTGGCCACAAAGTCAAACATCGCCTCGTCTACGTTGATCCAATCCATTTCTCCGTTAGGTCCGGCCACAAAACCGTCCAGTGAAGTGTGCATGAAGAAGATCAAATTTCTCATTTGTTTTTGTTTAAGTATTATACTATTTGTTCGTTTTACTTTATCAGTTTGCGCAGGCTGTGTTTTAACTACAACGATTATTTAACTCTGCTGGCGCCGATATTTATCGGAGCCTTTTAACATAGGGCTTCTGCCGGGGCTTGGTCTTACGTCCGCTTTTATTCAGTTCCCGAGCTCAAGCTCTATGTGAATTTAGGCACCAGTTTAAACTGGTGCCAACTGCGCATCAGTTTATTTTTCTCGTGACTTATTGAGCCGAACCGTAATCGCTGACTGGTGCACTTCGCGCAGGAAAAAGGCCAGTCCTACCACCAGTGCCAGGATGGCCAGGATGAACAAATAACCGATGATCTTGTCTAGAGGTACATTATACATCGCTTCTAAGAAAAGTGTAATAATAACAAGGCAAACAAACAAGGCAGAAACGGTGCAACTGGTAATGGCCAGACTGGTAAAATTCCTTCTGCGTTCTAATGTTTTCAATTCGTTATCAATATCCTTCTGATGGATGGCTTGGTTGTCGATGATTATTTCTGTAAGGTATCTACCGCGATCAATGATCCGGGATAAGCGACCTGACATGACATTTAGCATGCCTGCTATACCTGTCAGTAAGAACACAGGACCCAGAGCAAGTGCTATGGCCTGGGAGATGTTGTTGATGTTTTCAAACGATGAAGTCATAGTGCATGAGTTTAAGTGGTGTCTTTTTACACTGTTGGCGAGGTGGCTTTGCTTGTGCCGAATATGTCTTAGTGCATTTGCGCGGACTTCGTAATTAATTAAAGTTGCTATTTTTATTCCATTATTTAGCTTAAGCTCTATGTGATTTTAGGCATCAGGTAAACTGTTGCCCAGCGTTTTTTTTATTTATTGTGAGAGGTATGTTCCACCTATTGACCAGATCAATATAAAAAGCAAGAGTCTCGATATTTATTTCATACTTATAATTCCTGCTTACGTGCCGTTTATGTAATGCAGGGGTTTGCGTGACATCCTCCGCTGGCGCAAGCATTTACTTGTGCCCAAAGTATATAGAGCATTTGCTCGGGGATTGTTAAAGCGATGAACCACTACTTAATACCTGGCTTACTAGTAACTTTCGTTCATAATCATTACCCGGGCCGCAAGCTCTATCTGGCTTTAAAACACAAGCGAATGCTTGCGCCAGCAGGGGCATTTCATTCACTTTTTCTTTGATGATTTGGCTCGTTTGTTGAAGTCCAAACATAGGTCAAGCCAATAACTAAAATCCTTTTTCGATTTAAAACCATTAGGTTCTACGTAACAATATCCTTTGAACTCTTTTCCTTTCATTATCATTGTCTGAAACCCCGTTTTTTCGGCAACTTGTTCTTGTAAGTTTGGGTCAAACCGGCACATCAGATTTTTTCCACTCACATTAATACACATCTTGTCGTTTACCATAAAAGTCATCCCACGAAACATTTTCTTTTCCTCAACTTTTAATTCGTTTTTTTCTGAAAGATGTTCTCTTATTCTGTCCGCAAGTTTTATGTCAAAGGCCATAAAATATTACCTTTTTGTGTTGTTGGCAAAGGTTAGTGTATCAAAATATATAGTCAATGATTGAAGTTTACAATTTTTAGTAGTCCAAATTTCGGCAACATTTCCATTTGGTTCTTGTCCGTTTGGAAACTTAAAGTCGTAGTTGCCGATTACACAGGCATCGTCTCCCTGAACAATCATTTGGGTTACCCGCATACTTTTAAAAACCTGCGAAAATCGTTTAATTACCTCAATGTATGCTTGCTTTCCAATAAGTGGGTTTTGGTTGGTCATATCTCCACCGATGTAATAAAAGTCGTCAGCAATTACGCTTTCCCAATTGGATTTGACAGCAAAACCTTTGTAGTAAGTTTCAAGAAGTTCTTGTGTTGTCATATGTTAATTTGTTAAATGGTCTTAAATCCTCCGCTGGCGCAAGCATTTACTCGGGCATTGTTAAAGCAATGAACTACTCCCTAACATCTGACTTACTTGTAACTTATAACTTTTGTTTATAATCATTGCCCGAGCTGCAAGCTCTATGAGGATTTAAAGCACAAGCGAATGCTTGAGCAAGCGGGTCTGTGTTTGTCAGTTGCGGTATTAGCAATGTGTTTGAATTTAAATATTGTATTTTTTTCACTATTTTAAATCAACCAACTTTCAGCTAGTTATAATTTTGTCTCTAATTTTTAAGGGCAGCTGCCAAACTTTTTAATTTACCAGGAATTTTGTCGAGCGGTATAACGAAATCAATACAGCCTGCAACCTGAGCGCTAAGAGGCATGGAATCAACTTCGGCAGATATATCCTGAGCAAAAGTTTTTCCTCCATTTGCTTTGATGTGCTTGCAGCCCTCAGTACCATCGCCATCATACCCGGAAAGGACAATGCCGATTGCACGGACGCCCATTGCTTCTGCTAAAGAAGTAAAAAATACATCTATTTGCTTGTGCCCAACAGATCGGGGGGAGATTACTTTGAAGGTGTAATTTATAATAAGAAGATCTGAGTCCGGGGGAATGACGTAGACATGGTTCGCAAGGATCGACATCGCCTGAGAAGCAACCGTTACTTTCATTATTGTAAAACGAGATAGAATCCTGGCTAACAAACTATGGGCGGTGGGGTTCATGTGAGAAATAATGACAAAGGCCATACCTGTATTAGACGGCAGTGCATCCAGAAGAGCCTTATAAGCGCTAAGTGCACCTGCTGACCCACCAATGCCAACAATGAGTTTAGGATGCAACGCTCCCATATCTGCGATAGATATACCCTTTTTTTTATTGTTCACCTTTATTTTGTTTGGTTAACTTTTGACCCTCAGAAACATTTTTACCAACCTTCTTTTCCTTATTGGCTATCAGTGTTGATTGATCATCCATTGGCATCAATTTAATTCCATCATCACTTAAGATCAATTTATGGACATCACTGTCGTGGCCGGTGCCACGAGACTTAACAATGAAAAGTCCACGAATACGTTTTTTGCTAAAATCTTCTTCTAATTCTCTCACTACTATCCAGGTGTCTATTAATGAGGATACTCCAATTTCTCCGCTCGTATCATTTTGTGCCGCAGAAGAAACAAGGCTTGTAAAAAAGCTGGTTATGCCATTTGATTTTAAAAGATCAATCATACGGGTGATCATTGATCGGATTTCACGTTGGTCACCTTCCCCAATAAGACTTGTTAGGGGATCAATGACAACTGCTTTTGGTTTAAATTCTGCAATGAGTTTATATAAATCGAGTAAATGCATTTCTAAACCAAAAAAGGAAGGCCTTGTAGATACGATCTTTAAGAGCCCTTTTTTTATCATTGGTTCAAAATGAATACCTATAGAACTCATATTTTGAATG
>JACMQM010000095.1 GCA_014376985.1 Cytophagaceae bacterium
AAGCAGGATGCAGGTGATGCAAAAATGCAAGAATTAGCCGGTTACATCGCTGATGGTGCCATGGCATTCTTGAAAGCAGAATGGAAAGTATTGAGCGTATTCGTTCTTTTCGCTGCCGTATTATTAGCGTACTCTGGTACTATTCATGAAGTACACGGGAAAGAAATCCACTCTAGCTGGATCATTTCTATTGCCTTTGTGATCGGTGCGGTATTCTCCGCAACAGCAGGTTATATCGGTATGAAAGTCGCAACTAAAGCAAACGTTCGTACGACTCAAGCCGCTCGTACCAGCTTGAAGCAAGCATTGAAAGTATCTTTCACAGGTGGTACTGTCATGGGTCTTGGTGTTGCCGGCTTGGCAGTACTTGGTCTTGGTGGTTTGTTCATCGTGCTCCTTTCCATCTTCGCTGACTTAGGTCCTAACACGGTTAAAACAGCTATTGAAGTCTTGACTGGTTTCTCATTAGGAGCTGAATCTATCGCTTTATTTGCCCGAGTGGGTGGTGGTATTTATACAAAAGCTGCTGATGTTGGAGCTGACTTGGTAGGTAAAGTAGAAGCAGGTATTCCTGAAGATGATGTTCGTAACCCTGCAACCATCGCTGATAACGTAGGTGATAACGTAGGTGACGTAGCGGGTATGGGCGCCGATTTGTTTGGTTCTTATGTAGCAACAATTTTGGCTACCATGGTATTGGGTCAGGAAATTACAGTAATAGATAACTTCGGTGGTCTTTCTCCCATCTTATTGCCTATGGTGATTTGCGGATTGGGAATTATATTCTCTATCATCGGTACTTGGTTCGTTACGATTAAAGACGATAAATCAAACGTACAAACAGCTTTGAACCTGGGTAACTGGAGTTCTATCGCCATTACTGGTATCGCTTCTTATTTCATCGTCATGTTCATGTTGCCTGAGCACTTGAGTCTTCGTGGTTATGAATTCACCAACATCAACGTGTTCTACGCTATTATTGTTGGTCTAGTCGTAGGTACCTTAATGAGTATCGTTACGGAGTATTACACCGCAATGGGTAAAGGCCCGGTTAACTCTATCATTCAACAATCCGCAACAGGTCACGCGACGAACATCATCGGTGGTTTGGCAGTCGGTATGAAATCCACTGTAATTCCAATCTTGGTATTGGCTGCTGGTATCATGGCTTCTTATCATTTTGCAGGTTTATACGGAGTAGCGATTGCTGCTGCCGGTATGATGGCTACAACAGCGATGCAATTAGCAATCGATGCCTTCGGTCCTATAGCGGATAACGCGGGTGGTATTGCTGAAATGAGTCAATTACCTCCGGAAGTGCGTGAGCGTACAGATAATTTGGATGCCGTAGGGAATACTACCGCAGCAACAGGTAAAGGTTTCGCTATTGCTTCTGCTGCGTTGACTTCATTGGCATTGTTTGCCGCTTTCGTTGGTATCGCTGGTATCAGTTCGATTGACATTTACAAAGCTCCGGTATTGGCCGGTTTGTTTGTCGGTGGTATGATTCCTTTCATCTTCTCTGCTTTGTGTATTCAGGCAGTAGGTAAAGCCGCCATGGACATGGTGCAGGAAGTGCGTCGTCAGTTCAGAGAGATTCCAGGTATTATGGAATACAAAGCAAAACCTGAATATGAAAAATGTGTAGCGATCTCTACGAAAGCTTCTATCCGTGAAATGATGTTGCCTGGCGCTATTGCCTTGCTTACTCCGATCGCTGTAGGTTTCATTTTCGGCCCTGAAGTATTGGGTGGTTTATTGGCTGGTGTTACAGTATCTGGTGTGTTGATGGGTATCTTCCAAAGCAACGCCGGTGGTGCATGGGACAATGCTAAAAAATCGTTTGAACAAGGTGTCTTGATCAACGGTGAAATGTTCTACAAAAAATCAGAACCACATAAGGCTTCTGTAACAGGTGATACAGTAGGTGATCCTTTCAAAGATACATCAGGTCCTTCCATGAACATTCTGATCAAATTGATGTCTATCGTTTCTTTGGTTATTGCTCCTTACATCGCAGTAATAAGTGTTGAAGGTACAGAGTCAGGTTTGGAAGCACCGAAACCTTGGGTATCTTCTAAAAGCATCGATTCTTTGAACGGAACGTATGTGTTTGATCAATACCATTCCTTTGTAGGTTTCGGAGTAAAACACTTGTTGTCTACTGCAAACGGTACATTGAGTGTTGATTCTGGTTTTGTAAAACTGACTGGTGACTTGAAAACATCTGGAATCACCATCTATTTGAATGCGAAATCAATCAATACACAAAACGCGATGCGCGATGAGGACTTGCGTAAACCGGAATATTTTGCAGCGGATTCTTTCCCGCAAATTAAATTCGTGTCTTCTTCCATAGAAAAAGCGGAAGGTAAGTTTGCTTATAAAGCAGTAGGGCAATTGACTGTAAAAGGTATTACAAAAGATGTTAGCGTATCTTTCAATTATGCAGGTAAGGCAGCCAGCCCGAATCCTCAAATGCCTGGTGATGTGTTTGTATTCGAAGGAGACTTTGAAATCAACCGCGTTGACTTCAAAGTAGGAGAGTCTAACCCTGTAGTTGGCGACAACGTCAAGGTAAACTTCTCTGTTGAGGCAATGAAAAAGTAATTTTATAAATCATAAAAAAGCCCCGTTGCGTTTACTCGTGACGGGGCTTTTCGTTTAAGTGATCAGTTGTCAGCTTTTTATTTAATATAATGGAAGAATTACTTTAAATTTACTAACTGGTCACAGGCTGCTAACAGCTGAGCTAATTTGCACTTCATAAAAGATTAATGAAAAAACTTGATAACAAAGCTCGTATCCTGGTCATGCAAACAGCCTACATAGGAGATGCCATCTTAGCCACCTCTCTGCTAGAGAAATTGCATGCCTACTATCCACAGGCTCAGCTCGATTTGTTAGTGCGCAAAGGCAACGAATCCATCTGCAAAGACCATCCTTTCCTGCATAGGGTAATTGTTTTTGATAAAAGCAGGAAATATATAAATATCTGGAAACTCATTGCCGAATTGCGCAGAGAGAAATATGATCTGGTCATCAATATACAGCGTTACTTTACGACAGGTTTGATTACCGTATTATCTGGAGGCAAAGAGACGGTCGGCTTTAATAAAAACCCATTATCCTTTTTATTTACTCATCGCATAAAGCACGAGGTCGACATCCATAAGAGTGGTAAAACCATTCATGAGATTGACAGAAATCAGAAACTGATAGCATGTTACACGGATGAGCAATCAGTAAAACCTAAGCTCTATCCTAAGCCAACTACGCTGGCATTAAAAACGCCTTATATTTGCATCGCTCCTTTTTCTGTTTGGTTTACCAAGCGATATCCGGAGAAGTATTGGGTGGAATTAATCAAACTGCTGGCTCCTAAATATACAATTTATTTGATGGCCGGTCTTTCTGATGCAGCAGGTTGCGAACGGATCATACGAATGGTTGAAAGTCCTAATGTTGAAAGCCTTGCAGGAAAATTAAATTTGTTGGAGTCTGCCGGTGTCATGAAAGGTGCAGTAATGAATTTTGCCAATGACTCCGGACCCTTGCATTTAACTTCTGCCGTAAACGCGCCTGTCGCCGCTTTGTTCTGTTCTACTGCAAAAGCGTATGGCTTTACTCCATTATCCGACCACGCCATTGTATTTGAAACGAAAGAATACTTAGCCTGTAAACCTTGCGGACTGCACGGTCGCAACGCCTGTCCAATGGGGCATTTTAAATGCTCAGAGATATCGCCTCTACGCATCGTTGAAACGTTAAAACTATTGTAAATAAAAAAGCAGCGAACTGAAAAAGCAGACAGCAAAATTAAAGCTGTTGATGCACTTTATCAACGGCTTTAATTTTTCTGTCTGCTTTTATTTAGTTTTTTATTCAGTTCAGGTTTCAGTTCTCTACTGTATGATCATTTTTTGTATAATGACTTCATTCGTTTTTGTTTTCAAACGAATGAAGTAAATGCCGGGAGGATAATTCACAGAAATGTTTTCTTCTCCTTTTATAAAGGTATCCATCAATTGCCCGGAATAATTATAGATACTGAGTTCACTTACCGGTAGATTTAGAGCACTGTATTCCAGTTTGAATGTTCCGTTATTCGGATTTGGAATGACTTGAAGAAGATTATTCAAGGAAGATTCTTGCTCAAGAATACCTGTCGTTGTCCATCCTGGTAATTCAGCTTTGGCATTGGAATAAACAGAATTGTAAGGCGTAGTGATAAATATTCTGTCATTACTGAATGCAATGTTGGTCACATTGGTATAAGGAGGAATATTTAGTAATACATTGGGAGACTGCCATGTGGTACCGTTATCAGAACTTGCGTAGACTCCGCCTTTATAGCCTACCAAAACATACTGGCCTGCAGTAGCCATCGAGGTAATGTGTACATCAGGAAGTCCACTGTTAGACAGTATCCAATTCGCAGCAGAAAGATCGCTTACAAATACTCCGTTGTTAGGTGTTGCGCCAAATATTTTATTACCAACGATGACAAGGGAGGAAACGTGTTGATTATACATGCCGGTGTTGAAGTAAGACCAAATGGGTGCACCGCTTTTTAATACATACACACCTTCTATGTCTGTGCCGGCATACACATCATCTCCATGACCTACCAGGCTTATAATAGTAGTGTTGGATTGAAAGCCGGAATTGAGAAGAGTCCAGTTATTGGTGGATAGGGGGGTCATGTAAACAGCCGTATTGCTGTTTGTAGTGAGGTAAAGTTTATTATTATTCACTAACAAAGAGGTGACATAGCCAGCTATATCAGTACTTTGCCAGGTTTGCCCAGTATCCGCACTTTGATAGAGGCCTTTTTTTGTGCCGGCAAATAATGTCGTACCTGCGAAGGCAAGACAATTGACATGTAAGCTATCAAGCAACCCTTTATTACAAAGTGTATAGCTGCCGGCAAGGTTGCGACTAACATAAACTCCTTTTTCTGTAGCAGCAATGATAAGATTACCATTCGCATATAAAGCATATGTTTTCAAATTATTGAAACTGGTATTTTTTTCAGCCCAAATGATTGTATTGAGATCGCTTGTATAAAGACCAGATTTCAAGGTTCCTGCTATCAGTTTGTTTTCAAATACGACTAAAGCATTGACGGTATCCGTTACAAGTCCCGTGTTTTGTGCTGTCCATGATATCGAAGAAGTAACGCTGGTAAATACTCCAGCTCCGGTAGCCGCGTAGGCAGTACTTTCGGAAATGATTACTTGTTGTACATTCGTATTTGTTAATCCTGTATTGACTGCAGACCAGTTAAATGTAGGAGCAGTGGCGCTAAATATTCCTCCTTTAGTGGACACAAGTACGGTACTTCCAGAAGTAGCCAGAGAGGTTACGGTTAAATTTGTCAAGCCTGTATTAGCAGCCGTCCAGCTTGTTCCATTATTGATGCTGTAAAAGACACCACCGCCGTTTGTACCTGCCATCAAAACAATGCTCGCTGAAGCAAGCGTATGAATGGTCAGGTTGGATAGCCCTGTATTAACTGCTGTCCATGAATCGCCACTGTTGATACTTTTAAACACACCTCCTCCATTGGTACCTGCATATAAAATAGTGCCCGATACCGCCAGCGATAATACATTGCTGTTAGTCAAACCGCTGTTTTTCTGAATCCAGGTTACGCCATTGTCTATAGAAATGAAAATTCCCTGATCGGCAGAACCTACAACTATGGTTGTTCCCAAAGCCGCAATCGCATTAATTTTGCCGGTAGTCATTACATTATTAAGCGCTTTCCAGGATACCGTATTTTTTGTGGTACTTCTGTATAATCCTCCTTCAGGAGTTCCGACATACACGAAGGTGTCGATGACTGCCAGGCATTTTACAGAACCTCCATAGGGACCTTTAGATCCCCAGTGTGCAGAAGCATTTAGGCTGAAGAGCAATAAAAAAATCAATGTAAATAAGGAGAATGTTTTTTTTGTATCACTAAGCATAATAAAATAAGTTAAATGATAATAATGCAGTTCGCTCAAAGAAAACAAGAGGAATAAATTGTTATTCCATTAACCCAAAGGTTGATTACTGGAGAAGGTGTCTCTGTTTCTGACAAAGACAGACAAGATAGAGGAGGATATAATACCAATGACAAAAGTCATTACTAGCAAAGACATGAACTGAACTTTCGGAGTATAGATTTCTTTCATTTCCGCTATATTTTTCTGAATGTCTTTCACCGGAACTTTTTCATTGATCATAGCATGAGTTGTTTCTGATACAATATGTTTATTAAATTCAGGCTCAATGAATTGGATGTAGATGAAAGCAAAAGTACCTGCAATCAAACCTGTCACCAAAGAAGTCAGTACGCCAACATAAAATGTTTGGGCATAATTGATTCCAAATTCTTTATAAAATTTAGCCTTCGCATGACGCATGGCGACAAAAATAAACGAACCCAATATCAAGATGAGAAGGAACGTAGAAAGTAATCCCCAGGCCGGATAAACATTTAATGCTTGTCGGTTGGATAAAGAAAACCAATTCAACGCAATGTATAATACACCCGCACAACCACCCCAAATACCTGCAATTTTTAACATAGAATTTTATATACGAAATATGAATGATAGAATGAATTAATTACGATGAAATCCTTGATGGCAATGAGGACAAACAATGATTTCTTTCCCGCCATTTTTCTGTTGCTTATTTAAAATCATACGTTGATTAAAGCCTGCAGAAATTAATCCGGCTGGTATAGCAAACATGGCTACACCCATGATGGCGATACAAGATCCTAATAATTTACCAAGTAATGTGATGGGTATCATGTCTCCATAACTCACGGTAGACAGTGTTGACACTCCCCACCACATCGTAGCAGGTATACTTGAAAATACAGTAGGCTGTGCTTCGTGTTCGAAAATATACATGAGCGAAGAAGCGACGACCAACAGAATTAGAATTGTAGCAAAGGTAATGATCAGCTCTTCTTTTTTATCCTTAATGATTTCTGTCACGGTATGCAAGGCATGCGCATACCGACGAAGCTTGAAGATTCGCAACATTCTGAAGAAACGAATCAACATGAGTGCTCTGAAATCTAAACCTCCGATAATGATAAAAACAATAGGGAAAATGGCTAGAAAATCAATGATGGCCATGGGCGTAGCGATATACCGCAGACGTCCCCAAGGACTTTGAAATTGACGACGGATATTGCTTACCCAAACACGTAAACCGTATTCAACGGCGAAGATGAAGGCAGAAATCAATTCAACGATATCGAAGTATTCTCCGTAGTTGATTTTTACTTCATCTATCGTTTCAACAATGACAGCGAATACATTGAAAAAGATGAGAGAGACAATCGTAACACGAACGAGTCTTCCTAAAAAATACTTGTGAGTATTTGTTTCTAAAATCGCAAATACCTTTTTTTTCAATGATTCTGATTCCACAGTTACATCTTAGAAGCCTTGAGGGCTTGTTCAATATCTTTTTTAATATCGTCGATGTGTTCCAATCCAACAGATACTCTGATCAATCCCGGCATAATGCCTACCGATTCGCGATCGGATTCGGATATTTTAGAGTGTGTTGTGGAAGCTGGATGAGTAATAATAGTGCGCGTATCACCCAGGTTCGCACAATGCGACGATAACTGAAGTGAATTTATGAATTTTCTTCCTCTTTCCACACCACCTTTCACTAAAAATGTCACAATACCTCCACCGGCCTTCATTTGTTTTTTGGCTAGTTCGTGTTGAGGGTGAGAAGGTAAAAAGGGATATTTTACGAGCTCTACATCCGGATGTTGTTCTAGAAACTTGGCAATCTCTAAAGCATTAGAACAATGTCTATCCATGCGCACAGCTAATGTTTCCAGGCTTTTTGATAAAATCCAGGCATTGAATGGAGACATGGCAGGACCGCTGTGACGACAGAAAAATCGCACTTTTTCTATCAATGCTTTAGAAGATAAGATGACTCCACCTAACACACGACCTTGTCCATCGATGTATTTCGTTGCTGAGTGCGTCACGATATCAGCACCCCATTTGGCTGGATTCTGAAGGTATGGCGTCGCAAAACAATTGTCAACGTTTAATAAAATGCCTTTAGACTTACACAATTTACCCAACCACTCCAGGTCAATCAAATCCAGTGCAGGATTGGATGGCGTTTCGATCACCACCATTTTCGTATTGGGCTTGATCAGGCTTTCCCATGTTCCTGGTTTATGGATGTCTGCATAAGTATGTTCTATTCCCCAGCGAGGAAAGATCTGAGTGACGATTTGTACGGTCGAGCCAAATACGGATTTGCACAAGATGACATGGTCTCCTTGTGAAAGAAAGGTAGCCATGCTGCTGAATACAGCCGACA
>JACMQM010000096.1 GCA_014376985.1 Cytophagaceae bacterium
AGATATTTTCTCTCAGTTCGGTGACATCTTTGGCGGAGGTTTTGGTGGTGGTGGAGGCGGCTTTGGCGGAGGCGGCGGACGTGGTCAACGCAAAGGTTCTAACTTACGGATCAAATTGAAACTCACATTGGAAGAAGTTGCCAATGGAGTAGAAAAAAAGATAAAAGTAAAAAGACAAGTAGCTTGTGAACATTGCCGCGGTAATGGTTCTAAAAATGGCACTTCTCTTAAAAAATGCACAACCTGTAATGGTTCCGGCCAGATTCGCAAAGTAGTGAATACGATGCTGGGTCAAATGGTATCGGCTACAACTTGTACAACGTGTAACGGCGACGGGCAAATGATTTCTGAACGTTGTGACCATTGTCACGGTGGCGGTACAAGCGAAAAAGAAGAACAAATATCCATCAAGGTTCCGGGCGGTGTTGCGGACGGCATGCAGTTGTCGATGAGCGGCAAAGGTAATTACCCTCGCGGCGGCGGCGTTGCTGGAGATTTAATCATTCTCATCGAAGAGCAGGAAGACGACGTCTTGAAACGTGACGGTTTAAATATTATTTACGATTTGCACATCAGCTTTACAGATGCGGTGTTCGGAACATCATTGGAAATTCCTACCATTGATGGTAAAGTGAAAATCAAAATTGAACCGGGCACACAAAGCGGAAAAATATTAAGATTGAAAGGCAAGGGCGTGAAAGACCTTAACGGTTACGGCAAAGGAGACCAACTCATTTATGTCAACGTTTGGACACCTCAGGCTTTGAGCAAAGAAGAAAAAGACCTCATGGAAAAAATGATGGGTTCTGAAAACTTCAAGCCTAATCCAGGTAAGAACGACAAAGGATTCTTTGAAAAAATGAAGGAGTTCTTTTAAGAAATCTCCTTCATCCAATTCTTGTAGCGAAGCTTTTGTTTATCAGAAGCTTCGCTATTTTTTTTCACATTGACCATGGCCCAATAATCGCCTTTATTCTCGATGCGAATGGAGAAGGAAAGCTCTCTCCCTTTTCGCAAAATGGCAAACTTGGGATACTGAGATAACGCTATTTCTTCCTGTAATTCTTTGAGTGTGTTAATAGGCTTGTCGTTCACAAAAAGCAATTGATCATCGGTCATAAAGAAAGTCGCAGCAGGAGAATCAATTTGAATTTTCGCCACTTCTAATTTAGCAGAAGCAGGTTTGAATTTTATGCCCAGCAAACGTTCGTGACAATAAATTGAAGATACTTTTTTTACAGAGACGCCAAATTCTTCCAAGGCCTTGCTGACATAGGGCTCTATAAAATACCCGGTAATGCAGTGATTCCAGAAGTTTTGTTCTTCTTCTCCAATGAGTGATTGTATTTCTTTATGCAAAGTAGCTTCCGTGTAACCTTCGCTCTTTAATGCTTTTTCCTGATAAAGTGTGCGCATCAAATCGAAGATCGATTTGTTTTCATTGGCCAATCGAATTTGCAAATCCAATGCGATGGCAGAAAGAGCTCCGGCTACATAAATGGAAACTTTAAAGTCTGCCGAGCTGCTTACATATCCGTCTACCCATAGATCGAAAGAAGAATCTGATAGAGAAGCGCGCTCTAATCCACGGTGTAAGATGTGCCGGTTAAACCATTGTTCGATCTCTAATAAAAAACGTTCTTCACTAAAAAATCCACTTTGACGCAGGAAGTATTCTCCCAAATAAGTCGTGATGCCTTCGGCTACAAACCCTGAACGAAAATAATTTTCTTCGTGCAGGCGATAAGGGTACATCTCAGCAGGTCTTATTTTACAGATGTTCCAGGTATGATACAACTCATGCGATGATATGCTGATCAGCTCCTCGTACAAATGAGGTTTGGCTAAATCCTGCGCAGGCCCTAACGTAATGACAGTAGATTGTTGATGCTCCACACCATGATAATGCGTAGAGGGAAATAACAAGAGAAGAAAATGATATTCTTTTTCAGGAAACGCATGCATTGCCGCTAATTGAACAGTTGTAAAAGCGCTGAAATGAGCGAGAAGTGTTGTTTTGTCGTAGGCGGTTTCGCCATGCGTCCAGATATGAAAGGTGATGCCATTGACCTGATAAGTTTCATGTTCTTGCTGAGAAGAAGTAAAGAGCGGACTATCTGCCAATCTAAAATAATGTTCTGCCTGGGCAGTACCTTGCTTAAAGAGAAGATTGGTAGCTATTGTTGAGGCATCTGCCAAATCTAATGTCAAGCTACACGGTTCTTGTTCTCTTGTCTTAACATAAAACAGACAATTGATCGGATTGATATAAAAGAGTGTATCATCTACCCATGATCCTCCGGCATCGAGTTGCGTGCAGGAATATTGGTAACGTATTTCAACAGGTCCCTGTCCATGGGTCTCGATCATCCAAGTATTTCGTTCCGTTTTAGAGATGGATAATGGACTTTTTTGATGATCATAAGCCTGAACAGCAAAAATATTTCTAGCATACGTCTGAAATTCGTAGCGCCCCGGCCTCCACGCAGGTAATCCCAATTCTATGGTTTCACTGCCATTTACCTCGAAAAAGAGCTTGATTTGTATGATTTGACTCAAGCGGTTTGCACAGGAAATGGTATATTGGATCATAATAGAGCAGATTTCTTTGGCAAATAAGGCCTTCCTGATTAATTTTTCAAAATTGTTTTGAAAATGTACACAAATAAGTTAGTTTTGCACCCCTACTTTATATGAATAGAGAAAGGCAGTTCATACGCTCACAATATTAAAGAAATACCAATATGAAAAGGACATTCCAACCTTCGAATAGAAAAAGAAAGAACAAGCACGGTTTCATGCACAGAATGGAAAGCGCTAACGGTAGAAGAGTTATCGCTGCTCGTAGAGCTAGAGGCCGTCATAAATTGACTGTTTCTTCTGAGAAACATACGAAGTAATCCTTACGTTGCTTTTGGACTTACCAAAAGAATACGACCCCTTGTTTATTTTCCCTTCAGATGAAAAACTGAAGAGTAAGATATTGATAGATGAACTCTTTAAGAAGGGTTCATCTTTTTTTATATACCCTTTTAAATGCTGGTATCTTAAATCGGGCAATCCGGAAGCTAAGCCG
>JACMQM010000097.1 GCA_014376985.1 Cytophagaceae bacterium
CCTTGATCAAGCTGTCCATGTTTGTTCCTTTCACGGCAATAATGATCGGTGTCTGACTATTTCCTGTAATACCTACCGGTTGTACCGTAATTTTAATTCCAGGAATAACAGACAGCTCATCTCTTAACTGTTGACCAAATTTATCCGTTGAAAAAGAGCGATCTTTCTTATCCACTAATGTAACCGATACTTCCCCGAGGTTACTATTAGAAGAAGAAGCATTCGCAGCGGTTTGGCCGGATTGTGTTCCTACGTTAGAAAATATTTTCAGCACCTCAGGATGCTTCGTGATCATTTGTTCCACGAGCTGCACAGTTTGATTGGTTTGGTTCAATGGCGTTTCAGAAGCCATATCAATTTGTACAATCAATTCGCCACGGTCTGCATTACCTACAAAACTACCTCCGATAAAGCCTAAACGAACTACGGCAAACGTGGCGCCGAACATGGCCAACACAAGGATGATGATATAACGCTTATGTCCCAATGACCAGGTCAACACTGTGCCGTAAAATTCTTTGACAGAATCAATCGCATGTTCGAAAGCTAAATTCAAACGACCCCAGAAGGTATCTTTGCTTAGAACTTCTATTTTACCCCAACGCGATGCCAATAAAGGAGTCAAGGTGAAAGAAACGAATAAACTCATCAAGGTAGAGAATACAATCACTAAGGAGAACTCTTTCAAAATGTTTCCGATTAATCCTCCTGCTAAAGCCAGCGGTAAGAATACTACAACATCCACTAACGTAATCGCCATGGCAGTAAATCCAATTTCATCACGTCCCTCTAAGGAAGCCGTGCGCTTGTCTTTGCCCATTTCCATGTGGCGGTAAATATTTTCCAGTACCACAATACTGTCATCCACCAAAATACCAACTACCAAAGAAAGCGCCATCAAGGTCATAAGGTTCAAAGAGAAGCCAAACACCCACATTAATATGAAGGTTGGAATCATCGCCGAAGGAATAGCCACCATGACGAACAGAGAACTTCTTACACTGTGAAGAAAAACAATCATCACCATCCCGACAATAAATACCGCCAGGTATAGATCATGCATCACCGCATCTGCAGAGGCTAAAGTATAAACTGATTGATCGGTAGCAATTTCATAATTGAAATCTTTGGACGCATAAGTTTCCTTTATTGCTTTTAATTTTTCCTTCACACCCTGACTTACGGCCACTGCATTCGCATCGGACTGTTTGAAAACCTGAATACCTATTGCCGGTTTACCATTGATACGATTGAGTGTTGTAGCTTCCCTCTGCGCATCCGTTACTGTAGCGATGTCCTTTAATAGAACACGGCTACCGTCTGTATTCTCGCGAACGATCAGCGTTCTAAGGTCTTCTACTTTCCTGATTTTAGCATCCAATCGTACAGAAAATCTATTCTCCATGGATGTCACATTACCAGCAGGATAAGAGATGCCATTACCGGCAACTATCATATTCACTTGGGTAGCTGAAATATTATAAGCGTTCAACTTATCATTGTCCAGGTAGACTTCAATTTCACGCTCATTGCCACCTATGATGCTTACTTGTGATACGCCGGCGACATTGGTAATTAAGGGTTTTACCTGTAAATCAATAAAATCATACAATTCCGTTTGCGGAATCTTAGAAGTGATACTAAATTTTAAGATCGGAAAATCATCTGTACTGAAGCGACTCACCACGGGATCCTCTACCTGATCTGGCAATGTTCGCTTGATCTGATTGATCTTACGTTCCGCATCGTTCTGTGCCAGCGTACTACTGAAACCCGATTTCAAGGTCACTGTAACGGCTGAAATACCTTCTCTAGAGGCAGAAGAAATTACATCCACACCTTCAATTGCAGACACAGCTTCTTCGATGGGTTTGGTTACACTGCTTTGTACTTCCTCTGATGAAGCTCCTGGATACAACGTCGCAATGGAAATAACGTTAGCCTCGAATTTAGGTAGCAAGTTGTAATTTAATGTGCGGTAACTTATGAATCCAAAAAGGATGAGGGTAACGAAAATTACTGTAATCAGTAATGGTCGCTTGATGGCTACTGAGGTAATTGACATCATATTATTTTTTAGCCGTTTCTATTTTACTGCCATCGATCAAATTGATCTGGCCATCTGTAATCACTTCTTCTCCCTGTGTCAATCCGCTCAACACTTCTATGTTTTCACCGATCTCACGTCCGAGAGCAATTCTACGTTTCAACGACTTATTACCTGAAGCGATAAATACATAAGGATTTTTTACACCTTCTACCAAAGCTCTTTTAGGAATTTGAAGTACGGTAGCATTTCCACCGACATTAAATTCTGCCATCACATAAATTCCAGCCTTTAGACGGATGCTGTTATTGTTAGTTATTGCAATCTCTACTCTATAATTATGGTTGTCATCTCCTTTGGGACTGATAAAGCTAATGGCTCCGTTAAATACAGTACCGGGAAAAACGTCTGTAGTTACTTTTACCTTATCTCCTTCTTTCAATTTGAATACATCATTCTCTCCAACAAATACCACCGCTTTCAATTTGCTGATGTCAACTACTGATGCGATCTGCGCGCCAATATTCACGTATTCTCCTGCAATTAATTTTTTATCGGTAATGATTCCGCTAATAGGAGAAACAATATTGCCGTCTTTAATTTGTTGCCTGATCAGATCTGCTTGTATTTTATTGGTTTCATAATCATACTTCGATTTTGTTACTGCACTTTCTGTAGCGGCATTTCCTTGCAACAATATTTTATCTCTTTCGTAATCATTGTTTAATTTTTCTACGTTGAGTTCTGTAGACTTTAGGTTCAGCTCTTTCTGTTTTATATCTACCACACCGATGATTTGGCCCTTGGATACTTTTGATCCCAGTTCAATATGGAGTGATACTATTTTACCGGAAGCAGAGGAAGAAATACTCGCCTCTTCATTGGCAGAAAGTACAGCCGGCACATTGAGATTACCTTGTATAGGCAATGGTGCTGCTGTAAACGTAGACACATATACCGGTACTGAAGAGCGATCAACGACTTGTTTGCTGGCATCTATTTTATTTTTATTATTGGCCAATGTCAATACGATGGCAAGTACGATGACAACCAACGCTGCTATGATGATAATTGTTTTCTTTTTCATTCCAATAAAATTAAAGTTGATTGATGTATGCAGGTAATGTTCCTTGGGATTTTTCATAGTCAACTCTGGCTGACATAAAATTCAACAAAGAATTGATGTAATTGCTTTGTGCTTCTTTTAAAGAATAATCTGCATTTAGAAAATCAGTGAGCGAAGCAGTGCCTTGACGATATTGTAAATTAGTGGATTCAAAAACGTCCTTAGCTAAAGCCAAATTTTCTTTATCTTTATCAAGACTTGTATAGGAGCTAAACAACTTGGTATTGGCATTTTCATAATCCAATTGATAATTCTGTATACTCAGTTTTGCATTCTCTTTGGCATTGATAAGTGCAAGCTTAGATTGCTTCAACTGACTACTCTTATTAAAACCGCTAAAGATGGGCACATTTAACTTTATTCCTATAGCACTGTAATCGTATAACTTATTAAATGAATTGGAAAACTCTGATCCGAAAGCATTCACACCATACCTTGCATAGGCAGATAGCACTGGTGCGAAAGCAGCTTTTTTCATCCTTACATCGATCTCCTGATATAAAACATTTTGATCCATGATTTTATAGTCCAATCGGTTTTTCACATCCAATTGAGCAGCTTTAGGTAGTTCAGCCTTCGAGGTAGTATAGCTGGAATCTTCCACACGAATTTCTGTTTCAATTGGCATACCCATAGAGTTCTTTAGTTTGTTCAACGCCAGTTTTTTATTGGTTTGAACCAAAGTAATCTGGGAGCTAATATTATTTGTGCTTACTCTTGTACGGTCATAATCTATCTTACGAATCACACCGCGATCGTATTGAAGTTTGAGGATACTCAATAAGTCTTTGTATTGCTTCTCATTTTCTCGCAACAGTTTTTCTTGCTCATTATAAATAAGCACCTGGTAATAGGCCAGTGAAGTATTAAAAATTAATATTTCATTGTTCCTTAATATATTCAACTGAGCAATGGTATTATTCACCTTTCTAGCACTAATGGCTTCAATAGCTGATTGATCATAAATTTTCTGATCTAACTGCACAACTGCTCCATTAGAGTGCCTCTGGCCCAATGTCAGTATCGATTGAGTCTTACCAGTAGGACCATCAATAGTAAGAACATTGGTTTGCAACTTCGGATTATAATCCGAAGTAAAAGTCCCGGCTACTTGAGGAAGATAAGTGGAAAGTGCTTGTCTGTTTTTTTGTCTGGCGATCTCTACTTCATTGTTATAAATCGTACTGCTTGGATTATTTTTTAAACTATACTCTATGCTGCTCTTCAACGTGAAGACGCTATCCGTAGATTGGCTACTTACAGTTTGTGCAGATGCACCAACCAATAATACTATGCCTACAGCGATTTGAATTAAACTTCCTATTTTATTCATTGTGGTAAAATTAAAATTTTAATACATTGTTCTAATATATATATATTAGGATCTGCCTTTCGATTTCTTCCACTTGGCAAACATTTCCTGGTGATGAGACTGGACAAATTCCATGAATTCAATCATGTCTTTCATGGCTGTATTAAATTCCTTCGTCGATTTTGAACGCTGATCTAATGCCTCCTTTAAAAGAATTCTTCCCTCTAATGCTTTTTCCACATGCTCCTCAACATGGGACATCCATTGCTCAATTTTGGATTTATAATACTTTTTACGATCGCCCGGTTTTGTTACGTATTCCAGTTGTTGTGTCAGCATCAAAACATTAATGGCATTATTCACCGCGCTTTTACTTATGCCCAGCGTGTGCTGTATTTCTTCCAGCGTCATTTCCAATTGATCTGCCACCAGCAACAAGCCTATAATTCGCGCTTCTGCAGGAGTTCTTCCTTGTCCTTCAAAAAACACTCCTAATTTTTCAATTAAACGTTTTTGTGCTGCTGTCACATTCATAGTGTCGTACTTTGGCTGTTTATATTGTATCAAACTTACGAAAAGTTTATTTAGTTCTGCAAATTCAGAACCAAGTAATTTTGATAGAAAAAACAGCGCATTAAACAAAAAAGTATATCCAACGATATATTTTGGTATCTTGAAAAGGGGAGTACATAAATTTACGCTACCAGAAAAAAAATGGCAGAATTCAAGATTACACAGGCCCAGAAAGAATTGGTTGAAAAACTGGGAGTTTTTTATGAAAAATCCGGTATGCAGCCTGCTGCTTGCCGTGTGATGGCATTATTGATTGTTTCTGATCAAACAGAGCTTACTTTTGAAGAAATTCTTCATACACTCGGCATCAGCAAAAGTGCCACCAGTGGGGCTATTAATTTACTACTTACGGCAAATAGGTTGGAATATATTACACGACCCGGAGATCGTAAACGTTATTTCCGCGCTAAAATTCTGAACTGGAAAGTCGATATGTTACAAAACATGTCACAGATGACATCCATTGGTACCTTATTAAAGGAGATCAATAAACAACGTCCAAAAGCATCCAAAGAGTTTAACAACATCTTAGCAGAAATGATTTCTTTTCTTGAATTTCTAAATGCAGAAATCCCTTTTCTATTGAAAAAATGGGAATCAAAAAAATAATACTTATTCTACGATACGAATAGTCTTTTCATCAAATGTATTTGATTTTACAAATCCTCCTCCTCCAGTAACTACAATGTCATCCAGATGCACAGAAGTATGTGTCGATGTATGATCTGCAGAAAGCACTTTCATCTCAATGGTTAAATCCCCGGAATAATAATTGATTCTATTCATAAACAAGCTATCACTGCCCGCACGGATCCAACTATAGATCGTACTTCCCGTCCGTTTTACATATACCTCTCCGTATCGGTTTACCGTATTTTTAGATGAATTTGTTCGTGTGGAATCTGCTATGTAAATGTCTTCATTCGTTAGTGACGCTCCAATCAAAGGATCTCTTAGACCCGATGCAGAAAAATTAAAAATTAATTGATCTGAAAAACTATAATCGCCAGAAGCAACGAAAGAACTGTAACTAATTTTTACTTCGAAATCCCCTTTTAATTTATTATTGCAAGTAATGGATGTACCATTAGCCGAGATAGCATTATAAGTACTCAGGTAAGCATATCCATTTATAGTGGAAATAGTATCGTCGTTATTTTGACGATAACCAAGCCAGCGCCTCGTTGTGTCAGCTGGAACGAAATCCACAGTATTCCTGATGCATGAAAAGAGTAGTGCTGATAAAATAAAACAGTACATAAAAAAAATTCTCATAGCAACTTTTTTATACTTAGCCTTCTCCATAAAATTACTAGTTAATTGCTACCGGCTTATGCTCTTCATCAACAGCCACAAATGTAAACATACCTTCCACGGCTGATTCTCTTTTTGCAGAATACATTTCTTCCATAAAAATTTCTACTTTCACTTTCATGCTGGTATTACCCACATGAAAGACGCTAGCCACCGCTTCGATCATTACACCTCCAGGTATCGCCTTTTTAAAATCTATTTTCTCAGAAGAAACGGTTACCATGCGTAAACGACTGTAACGTGTAGCCGTAATGAAAGCCGCTTCATCCATGATCTGCATGACCATTCCTCCGAACAGTGTATCGTAATGATTTGTAATCGGAGGGAATACTACTTTGAACATTCTGGATTCTGCTGCTTTGATTCTATCTTCCATGATTTTTAAACGATCTGTCTTGCCCCTACCTAAAGGGGACTTAGGTATTATTTACTTCTTTGCTATAGACATTGCGTCCTTCTAGGACTTAGATGTTGCGCGTCCCAGAAGGACGCAATGTCTATAACACATAACTGGCTACTTTTTTTAAGTCCCCTTTAGGAGATTAGGGGCAAGACAAGTTGTCTTGTCCAATAAAAAACCCCGCCATCAGCGGGGTTTCCATTGTTATACTTTTTCTTTCTTCGGTTTCACCGGATAATATATCGTTTCTGATAAGCTTGCTCCAGGAGCAACCATTGGTAAGACATTTTCTTCTTTCAATACTTTTGCATGAATCAGGAACGGTCCTTTCGTTTCTTGCGCTTGTTTAACTGCTGCTTTGAATTCCGTTGCATTGGAAGCTGATATAGCATTTACTCCAAATGCCTCAGACAACTTTACAAAATCAGGATTCAATAATGCTACACCGGAATAGTTCTTGGCATAAAACTGTTCCTGCCATTGACGAACCATTCCCAAATAATTATTATCCAGCAACAATACCTTTACCGGCCATTTCTCCTGTACACAAGTAATCAATTCTTGCAAATTCATCTGAAATGAACCGTCACCTGTAATACACCATGTTTCATTAAATGGCATTGCTGCTTGTGCTCCCATGGCTGCAGGCAGACCGAAGCCCATAGAACCCAAACCACCTGAAGTTAAGAAGTGATTGGGTTTTAAACGCAAACAATATTGAGCAGCCCACATTTGATGTTGTCCTACATCTGTAGAAACGATGGCGCTATCATTTAAATTTTCTTCCAGTAATTGTATCGCTGTAATTTGCGTGAAGCTTTCCAAATCAGCCGGCATCAAGGGATACTCTTCTCTTAGCTCTTCCAAATGCTTCAGCCACTCACTACGCTTCATGCGGTTTGTATCGTTGCGTGTGTCCGGAATCATATCGATGACTTTTTTCAAATCACCGTGTACAAACACTTCTGTTTTTACATTCTTTGCATTTTCACTTTGATCAATATCTACGTGAAGGATCTTTGCGTTCGGAGCGAAGTCCGCCAGGCGACCTGTAATACGGTCATCAAAACGGATACCCCATGCAATGATCACATCGGCTTCCTGTACCGCCTGATTGGCATACTTCATACCGTGCATGCCTAACCATTGGAAGTACAAAGGATCATCATGTTCCATGGCGCCCACACCTAAGATGGTAGAAATAACAGGAATATTTTCACGGTGTACAAAATGTCTCAATTCTTCCCATGCTCTGGACAACAGGATACCATGTCCTGCCATGATCAAGGGACGTTCTGCAGAACCGATCAATGCCGCTGCCGCTGCAATTTCTTTATCACCGAATGTACCAATCGGTGTAGCTTGGGGTTTTACAAAATGTTTTTCCCAATCTTCATCCAGGTCCACAAACTCTCCTTGTACAGAACGGGGTACGTCAATCAACACAGGACCCGGACGACCGGTGATAGCAATTCTATAAGCTTCCTGAAAAATAGCCGCAGCTTCTTCCAGGTTTCTGATCAAAAATGTTTTTTTAGTAATCGGAATACAAATACCTGTGATGTCTGTTTCCTGAAACGCATCCGTACCAATCAAATGCAATCCAACCTGACCTGTAATGGCGATCATCGGAACAGAATCCGCATAAGCATCGGCAATACCTGTTACTAAGTTTGTAGCTCCAGGGCCTGATGTGGCTAAACAAAAACCAGGACGACCTGTAACACGCGCATAACCGTTAGCCATGAAGGCCGCACCTTGCTCGTGCCTCACCAGCACATTATTCAACTTACTAAACGCCAACGCATCGTAGATGGGCAAAATTGCACCGCCGGGATACGCAAACAAATCTCTTGCATCAAGCAATTCGATCAGCTTTACGATGTATTCGGCACCTCTGAGTTTTATCTTTGGAATCATGATACTTAATTGTTAATTGTTAGTTGTTAGTTTTTTTAATGGAGTCATTAACAACTCATCCATGTGCTTTTTTGTTTTTCCTCTTTATTGTTGGCTAGATGCCAACAATAAAGAATTATGTTTAACTATTATCACTGACCACTGACAACTTCTTTATTAAAACTCATCCGTCACACAACCTTCAGAGGCTGTAGATACCGTGCGAAGGTATTTATAAAGCAATCCGCTCTTTACTTTGTAAGGAGGTTTTACCCAAGCTTTTCTTCTGTTTTCAATTTCTTCTGCAGACACGATCATGTCAATCGTGTTATTGGTCGAATCAATAACGATGTGGTCTCCGTTTTTTGCCAGAGCGATGTTTCCACCTTCCTGTGCTTCCGGTGTGATGTGGCCCACAACGAATCCGTGTGTACCACCAGAGAAACGACCGTCAGTAATCAACGCTACTTTATCTCCTAAGCCCGCACCCATGATCAACGAAGTAGCCTTCAACATTTCAGGCATACCCGGTGCACCTTTAGGACCCACGTAACGAATGACTACCACATGGCCTGCTTTAATTTCTCCTCTTTCAACGGCTTTGTTTAAGTCTTCTTCTGAATCGAATACAATCGCATCGCCTTCGAATTTTTCTCCTTCTTTACCGGTGATCTTTGCGACAGAACCTTCTGTTGCCAAGTTACCCCACAACACCTGCAAGTGTCCTGTTGCTTTGATCGGTTTGCTTAATGGAGCAATGATATCATTATCCGGCATATCCTGCACAGATTCAAGATTCTCTTTTACTGTTTTACCCGTTACCGTCAAACAATCTCCATACAGCATGCCTTCTTTCAACATCATTTTCATGATGGAAGGTAAACCGCCGATTCTTTCCAAATCTTCCATCATGTACTTGCCGCTTGGTTTCAAGTCGGCCAGCAATGGGGTCTTGTCAGACAGATCTTGGAAGTCCTTCAACGTGAATTTTACTCCTGCTGCTTTTGCAATCGCCAGGTAGTGCAAAATCAAATTCGTAGAACCACCTAAGATCATTGCTACACGCACCGCATTAGTAATAGATTCACGCGTGATGATGTCTCTTGTTTTAATGTCTTTCAACAACAATTGCTTGATAGCTTCACCGGCATTTAAACATTCTTGTTTTTTCTTTTCTCCTATGGCAGGTGAAGTAGAACTATAAGGTAAAGACAAACCCATTGCTTCAATTGCAGAAGCCATGGTATTCGCCGTATACATACCACCGCAAGCGCCTGCACCAGGAATAGCGTTTTGTACTACCCCTTTAAAATCTTCTTCTGTAATGGCGTGGTTGAATTTTTTACCCAAGGCTTCAAATGCAGAAACGATGTTCAATGATTCACCTTTCCAGTTACCGGCTTTGATTGTACCTCCGTAGACCATGATACCCGGGCGGTTAAGACGAGCCATTGCAATGACTGCACCCGGCATGTTTTTATCGCAACCCACAACGGTGATGAGTGAATCGTAATAATGTGCACCTGAAATGGCTTCAATAGAATCCGCAATGACATCGCGTGATACCAAAGAGTAACGCATCCCTTGAGTTCCCATGGAGATACCATCACTTACTCCGATAGTATTGAATTGTAAAGGTTTCAATCCGGCTTTGTTAACTCCTTCTTTAATCTGAGCAGCCAAACCGTTCAAGTGCATGTTGCAGGTATTGCCTTCGTAACCGGTAGACGCAATCGCTACCTGTCCTTTGTGCATGTCTGCTTCTGTAAAGCCCGCCCCGAATAACATCGCCTGTGAAGCCGGTTGATTTGGATCTTCTGTTAAGGTTGCACTGGTCTTGTTGATTTTATTTTCCACGTATGATAATTAAGCTACGGTTAATACTGATTTATTCGCCACGATATAGTCTGCGATGAATGCACCTACTTCTGTTGTGGTATGTTTAGAATCTTTTTGAATGTCTGAAGTCACCATGCCTTTTTCTAAGGCATGAACAACTGCCTGACGAATGGCTGCTGCTTCTTTAGATAAACCAAAAGAAGTTTCCAGCAACATGGCTGCAGACAAAATCGCAGCCATTGGATTGGCGATGTTTTTACCGGCTGCTTCGGGGTATGATCCGTGGATGGGTTCGTACAAACCTACTTTGCTTCCTACAGATGCTGAAGGCAACATACCTAATGAACCGGTGATCACAGAAGCTTCGTCCGTTAATACATCACCGAATAAGTTTTCTGTCAACACGACATCAAAGTGTCTTGGGTTTTGAATGATCTTCATGGCCGCGTTATCCACGAACATGTAGTCCACCGTAACTTCAGGATATTGAGCAGAAA
>JACMQM010000018.1 GCA_014376985.1 Cytophagaceae bacterium
ATCGAAGTACAGCTTGGTGTATCTGAAGATGGTTTTACTGAAGTCGTTCTTCCTGAAAACATCCATACCAATTCCACACAGGTAGTAATTAAAGGTGCGTATGTCATCCTATCTAAAATGAATAATTCGGAGGAATAATATAGCGGCACTCATTCCAATCATCGAACATCCGCAACGGCCGCTTTGGCAATACTTGACCAAACGTCCAGAAGTTGAATCAGAAGAACTTGAATCGAAGATCCAGGAAATTTTAACAGCTGTAAAAAAATCAGGGGATGCTGCATTAATCAATTTCACGAGTCAGTTCGATGGCATAGATTTAACTGATTTAATAGTTAGTAAGAGCGAATGGGAGGAAGCATCACATCAAGTTTCTGAAGAATTGAAATCTGCCATCTCGCTGGCAAAATCTAACATCGAGAAATTTCACTCGGCTCAGAAGGAAACCGTGACCAGGATTGAAACTACTAAAGGAGTTACTTGCTGGAGAGAATCTATTCCGATCGAAAAGGTAGGTTTGTATGTTCCGGGTGGTACTGCTCCTCTCTTCTCAACCGTACTCATGTTAGGCATTCCCGCTCGATTAGCAGGATGCTCGCGGATCGTTCTATGTACCCCAGCTCAAAAAGATGGAAGCATACATCCAGCCATTTTGTATACTGCTCATCTTGTAGGAATTCATGAAGTCTTTAAAGTAGGCGGTGCACAAGCTATTGCGGCCATGGCATATGGAACAGACACCGTACCGAAAGTCAACAAGATCTTTGGCCCGGGCAATGCGTATGTAACCGCTGCCAAGCAAATGGTCAACCAGCAAGGAGTAGCCATCGATTTACCGGCAGGTCCTTCAGAAGTAGCTATTCTTGCTGATCAGTCCTGCCAACCTGCTTTCGTTGCTTCAGAGATTTTATCTCAATGTGAACATGGAAGCAATAGTCAGGCTATAGCAGTGTGCACGCATAAAAACAGTTTAGACAAAATCCTTTCAGAACTGCAAGATCAATTCGAACATTCTTCAAGAAAAGACTTTGTATTGAAAGGATTAAAAAATAGTAAAGCGATTTTAATACAGGACATGAAGGAGACTATTGCTTTCATTAATGAGTATGCTCCCGAACATTTAGTGATCCAGACCAAAGAAGAAATGAACGTAGCCATGCAAATCAAGAATGCAGGCTCTGTCTTCATCGGAAACTATACACCGGTAGCAGCAGGTGATTATGGCTCTGGGACTAATCACACATTGCCTACAAGTGGATATGCCAAAAGTTACTCCGGAGTGTCTCTCGATTCCTTCCTTAAAAAAATAACCTTTCAACATATTTCACAGGAAGGCATCAACACCATTGGGCCGGCTATCATTGCCATGGCAGAGGCAGAAGGCCTGCATGCTCATAAAAACTCTGTGGCATTAAGAATAAATAAACACTAACCAAAAGAAAACGTTATCCTGTATGAGTTACTTAAAAATATTTTTCTCACGACAATTCATGTGGGAAATCATAAGCATTGTTACTGTAGGCATTGCGATTTTGATGTTCTACTTCCAACTCATTCCATTATACATCTTGCTTGCATCGATGGCTTTCGGGCTTTATTCTCTGGCTAAAATAGCAGTGATGGATCTGATCAAAGAACGTAAAATTGGTACTGAACTATTCATTACAGTCGCTGTGATTATTTCTGTTGCGGGTAAAGAATACCTTGCAGGTGCAGTTGTACTGATGATTATATTAATCGCCGAATACATTGCCTCTGCAAGTGGTGAAAAAGCGAGGGCATCTATTAAAGACCTGATAGGTTCTGTACCTAAAACAGCTGTTGTTAAGAAGGATGGAAAAGAAGTTTCTACTCCAATCAGCGATTTGAAAATTGGTGATATCATACTCGTTAAAGCCGGAGAAAAAATTCCAGTAGATGGAACTGTAGTTTCCGGAAACGCATCTGTTAATCAAGCGCCCATCACAGGAGAAAGTACGCCGGTTGAAAAAACACCAAACGATACAGCATTTGCAGGCAGCGTATTGGAACTAGGTGCATTGGATATCCAGATGACAAAAGCGGCAACAGACACTGTTTTTTCACGCATCATTGCTCTCGTTGAAGAAGCTGAAAATCAACAGGCACCTATTGAAAAATATACTGATAAAGTTGCATCGTGGCTTATCCCTATCGTTTTTATTTTTGTAGGAGGAGCATACTTTTTTACCCGTGATGTAAAACTTGTCATAGCCTTATTGATTTTCACTTCACCGGCTGAGCTTGGCCTTGCCACACCGCTTGTAACGATAGCCGCTATAGCCCGTGCAGCAAGAGAAGGGATATTGATTAAAGGAGGTTTGTTTCTAGAGGAACTTTCGAAGGTAGATACCATCGTTTTTGACAAAACAGGCACATTAACAGCAGGGACACCGCAAGTTAATGAGATTCAAATCATCAACGTTGCCTTCAGTGAAAATGAACTGGTTCAGTTTGCAGCGGCGGTAGACAGAAGATCCAGTCATCCTTTGGCAAAAGCTATTTTAAGTTATGCCGATAAGCTTAAGGTAACTTTTTCAGAACCTGAAAATTTTGAAGTGATTAAAGGCCGTGGGGTTGCTGCCATGGTAGCAAGTAAAAAAGTATTACTGGGGAACAAAGCCTTTATGGAAGAACGAAATATCAATACCTCTTCTATTAGCTTGAGCCGTCCTACTGATACCTCTATCTACCTGGCAGTAGATGAACAATTAGCCGGAATATTCTATATCTCAGATACCATCAGGGAAAAAGCGAAAGAAACGATTGCAGGTTTAAGAGCCAGTGGAATTAAGAACATCATCATGCTTACCGGTGACAATCTGGAAACGGCCAAACATGTCTCGGAACAAATTGGCATCTTGGATTACAGAGCGAATCTGTTGCCTGAAGATAAGATCAGAATTATTAAGGAATTACAACAAGACGGCTTAAAAGTAGCCATGGTGGGTGACGGCATCAACGATTCTCCTGCATTGGTTCAGGCAAACATCGGTATATCGATGGGGACCGGAGGCACGGAAGCAGCCATGGAAGCAGCAGACATTGTACTGATGCAGGACAAGCTTGATAAGATCGCCAGAGCAAGAGCCATCAGTAAAAGAGCTTTCCGCACCATCAAAGAAAATATCTTTGTGGGTGTTGGAGTAGTACATGTAACGGGTATCACGCTGGTTCTGCTTAAAATTATAGGGCCCATAGAAGCCGCAGCCATACATTTGCTACCGGATACACTTGTCTTTCTCAATTCTATTAAACTTTTAAAAGTTAAAATTAAAGATTAATCGACAATCAAATAATAAATTTTCAATTGTTTAAAGCAAATTATTATGAACAAAAAAAGCTTTCATCATCGCATTTACTATGATTATTTCTGTGTCTTCTATCTCCTATGCACAGACTCAACCTCAAAAAGGTCCTCATGAAGGATCAATAGAATCAGCCGGAAAATATCTGGTGGAGCTGACCAGAAGTCATGCTAATATTTTCTTCTATGTATTGGACATCAAGACTACTACGATTTCTAACAAAGACGTCAAGGGACCTACTACCTTCGAATTTATTAAACACACCAAGGTTACATCTACACTTAACAACACAGACAAAGACATTAAGTATCG
>JACMQM010000098.1 GCA_014376985.1 Cytophagaceae bacterium
GATCCGAGCGAGGACTTGCAGCGGATAGCCGGACCCGAAGGGACACGCCCTAACTCAGAAAGAGAAACAGAGCGGAGAAACAGTGGAATGTCTTAAATAACTATTTAAACCACATTTCTGATTACTGACAACTAACCACTGACCACTATTTTCCCTTCCCAATCCCTACCAATTTTTACATTTAAATCATTATATTTGTCTAAAGTGGATATTTATCTGCTTTATGTATTTCGGTCCTATTCGTTTAGATATAAAAATTAAAAAATAATGGGTTGTTCATCTTGTGGAACAGGCGGTGGCAGTTGTGGAACGGGAACGACGGGAGGATGTAGCAAAACAGGAGGATGTGCAACCGGTGGTTGCAATAAACTGAACTCCTTTGACTGGCTCAGTAACATGGGAATCGGTCTTGCTCAGGATTTTGACGTAGTAGAAGTTCGTTTCAAAAACGGTCGCAAAGAATTTTATAGAAACACTCAATCTTTTGAGTTGTATACCGGCGACCCTGTCGTGGTAGAAATGGCCTCTGGTTACCATATGGGCCATGTGGCTTTGCAAGGCGAAATTGTGCGCTTGCAGCTGAAGCGTAAACTGGTCAATAACGACGATCAGTTAAAAACCATTACCCGCAAAGCATCTACAAAGGATATTGAAAAATACATCCTCAGCAAAAACAGAGAGGAGACTACGGTATTCCGTACGCGCCATGTCATCCTCGATCAAAAACTGGAGATGAAGTTGACGGATGTGGAATTTCAAGCCGATAACTCCAAAGCTACCTTTTACTATTCAGCAGACGAGCGCGTGGATTTCAGGGAACTGATCAAATTGCTGGCTTCTGAATTTAAGGTGCGCGTGGAGATGAAGCAGATTAGTCTTCGCCACGAAGCTGCCCGTCTGGGCGGTATCGGTTCTTGCGGAAGAGAATTGTGCTGCTCTACCTGGATCAGTGATTTCAAAAATGTCAACACGTCAGCGGCTCGTTATCAAAACCTGTCTCTGAATCCTTCCAAACTTTCAGGGCAATGTGGCAGATTGAAATGCTGCCTGAACTATGAATTGGAAACTTACCTCGATGCCTTGAAAGGAATTCCTGAAGTGGAAAAACCTTTGATGACAGAAAGAGGAAGAGCAAGTATTCAAAAAACAGACATCTTCAAAAAGATCATGTGGTTCTCTTACGAAGACGAACCGACCAACTGGATTGCTATACCTGTTGACCGCGTCAACCACATTCAGGCGATGAATGCGGACGGCAACAAGCCATCTGATTTGCTCAACGACGAGGAGAAAAGTAAAATCACGACAGAATTCATCAAAGAAAAAAGCGAGCTGGCTCGTTTCGATGATAAATTCCAAGCCAACAAAAACAAACGCAAGAAGAAAAAGAAGAAGCCTTCTGATGTTACTCCTACAGGAATTGTTGCCGAAGGCGCACAGCCAAGACCACAAAACCCAAACTCTACCAGACCGGCAGGACCGGACCGCTCAGAGCATCAACCGAGAGAAGGACAACAGTCTAAACCTCGTCCACAAAATCCAAACCGTGAAGGCAATCCAAGACCTCCACAACAAAACAGGGAAGGACAACCAAGACCACCGCAGCAAAAACGAGAGGGACAACAACCACGTCCACAAAATCCAAATCAAAACAGACCTCCGAGAGAAGGTAACGCGCAGCGTGAAAACGTGCAGGGACAAACACCACGTCCTGAAGGTCAGCCAAGACCTCCGCAGCAAAACAGAGAAGGGCAACCGCGTCCGCAAAATCAAAACCCGAACAGGCGACAAAACAATGGTCCGAAGCCTCCGCAACAAGGCGGTCAGCCAGACGGACCGAATAACAATCCGGATAAACCAACTGACAACACTTCATCACCCAATGAGAATGAAAAATAAATTATTTCTTTTTTCCATTGTTGCATTTCTTTTTTCATGCAGTGAGAAAGGAAAAGTTTTTCACGATTACCAGGAAATAGCAGACGATGAATGGATACCCGCCAACAAAGTTTCTTTCCCTGTGGAAATAGAGGATGAAAAAAGTAAGTATACGCTGCAATATTTGGCGCGCTATACGAAGGAGTATCCCTATTGTAACCTGTACATCAAACGTGCGGTGTTGGATTCCAATGGAAAACAATTGTCTTCTAAGTTACAAGGCATGTACTTGTTTGATGAAAAAACAGGTGAACCAAAAGGCAGCGGCTGGGGACACAAATACGATTACACCATTTTATCGGACAGCAACATGACTTTCCCTTACAAAGGAAAGTACACCATACAATTGCAACAGTACATGCGTCAGGATACCATAGCTGGTATCAGTGACATAGGCATCAGTATTTTAAAACATGACTAAATTGATTGTACGTGTTTGTTATTTGTTACTACTGCCCCTTTCACTGGCGCAAGCACAAATCAACACGGACTCTATAGCCCAGACTACTTCTTCCTCAGCGGGAAGAAGTAACTACAAGCAGCTGGTAGAAAAACTCAAGCAGTCAGACAGTACCTTACAACGCACGGATTTTTTAACCTTATACTATGGTTCTGTTAAGCAACCCTCGTATAAACTGGATTTGATTGATAGCCTCGAACAAAACATCAAAGAGCACAACTTGCTTCAAGAATTTATTCAAGCTTACGAACTGGCTGATACCTTACTCGCTTTTCATCCGGTAAGCATCACCGCTTATTTTGAAAAAAGTTTTTCTTGTTACGCGTTGAAAAGACCGGACGAAGAATTCATCAACAAACAAAAGTACAGGCTCTTTATTAAATGCGTATTGAGTTCCGGTAACGGATTTGAAGCAACGCCATTTGTCGTGGTGAGTTATAACGATGCCATTGAAGTATTAAAATACCTTCAGATCAAATACAAAACCATCGAAGAGAAAGACAACAACAGTATCGTTGCCGTGTTGAACAAAAAACGCCAGGGCTCTGATCAATTGTATTTCCGACTGCCTGTTCTCCATCCATGAAAGCAATTCCTGCACCACGCATTGCAAGTTTAGATGTGGTGAGAGGGCTCATCATGATCTTGATGGCATTGGATCATGACCGTGATTTTTTTCATCTCGACGCCTTTCGATTTGCTCCGGAAGATCTTCATCAAAGTAATCTGGCGTTATTCTTCACCCGTTGGATCACTCATTTGTGTGCGCCTCTTTTCCTGTTACTGGCAGGCATTTCCATTTCTTTATACCAGGATAATAAAAGTACAGCGGAAACTTCGTCCTATGTTTTTTTCAGAGGACTGTGGTTGGTATTACTCGAACTTACACTCATCCGCTTCGCCTGGCATTTCTCCATTGACACACACTACATCATGGGAGCTGTTATTTGGGTCATCGGATGGAGCATGGTACTGATGGCTCTCTTTGTTTACTTACCGAAAAAACTATCCGGTATTGTGGCTATTCTTATTTTAGTAGTGCACAACACGATGGATCATGTGGTCTTCGATCAATCGACAACCACGCAATTGATCTGGTCATTTCTGCACGTGACCTCTAAAACAATGATCACTGATCAATTCTTTGTATTTATACTTTATCCATTACTACCAGCATTGGGTGTAATGCTCCTGGGGTATTTCATGGGCAAATGGTACACAAAGGACTTCGACGCACGCAAGCGATTCTTATATTTGCTGATTGTTGGCTTAAGCTGTTTGGTTATTTTCATTCTGCTTCGCTTCACCAATAGTTATGGCGATGTCAAACAATTCGCGTTTCAGCAAACAACAGCTCAGAATATCATGTCCTTCTTTGATGTTTCCAAATACCCCTTCTCTTTACACTATTGTCTGGTGACTTTGGGCATCGGGTTTATTTTACTGGCGCTTACAGAAAAAATGCAGAATGGATTTTTTAAAATCCTGGCAACTTTCGGTCAGGTACCGATGTTCTATTATATTTTACATTTGTATTTCTTGCATGCGCTTTCTGTTTTTCTGTTTAGCCTTACCAATCCAGAGAGCCACGAACAATGGATGGATCTTGGGCATCGTACAACGATCGGGTATTCTCTACCGGTAGTGTATGCCATCTGGATACTGTCCTGTATTTTGTTTTTCTTTTTGTGTCAAAAATATAGTGCGTATAAAAAGACGCACCGCAACATTCTTACCAAACTCATTTGATAGAGGCCATGAACTTTTTTAAAAACAATCGTTTTATACTTTCTGTTGCCTCTCTCTGTCTTTGTACCTTGCTTGGTATTTATACTTATCAAAAAGTAACTGCCAATGCATCGAATGACATTGGTAAAACTACGAAGTATATCGCCTACATTGGCCGCTATACAGATGCCTCTAAAGATTTAGCCATAGATAAGCAGGAACAAAATATTTTCGACTTACTGCATGACGCCGTGCTCTCCGAATACTTGAAGCAGGTTGACTTGCCACACCATAAGCTAAAACTAAAAATATTTGACTGTGAGAAATCCGGACGTATCAGTGATTCGCTATACAAGGAAATAGCAAAAGATAGTTCGATTGTTCTAGTGATTGATAACACCTGGGGCGTCCACTTGAAAGAATGCAGTCAAACCATTAAGAAACTTAACATCCCTGTTATTTCCATCAACGCAGATAAAAACAATGAAGACTTTGGAAACAATGTGATCTTTACCGGCAGTCACGATCATACGCCTTTGGACATGGTGGCTTTTTTAAAGAAAGTCCTTAAAGTGAAAAAGGTAAACATGGTTTCCGAAACCGATTATCCTTTGCACGAATTATACATCAAAGCATTGGCAGACGAACACATTGTCGTTAACAAACTATTCTCCTTGAAAGGAAAGGAATTTAACCCACATGATTCTACTGCACTCTATAATGAACTGGCTGATTTTTACACCAAAAATCCGGAAGAAAAAACAACCTGGACGTTGATCAATACGCATGCAGCGGTCGGAAATAATTTACTGGACTACCTGAATAAAACCTGCGACAATATTCAACTGATCGGCCATTCCTACATCGTCAATCACGACAACATCAAAACATTTGGAGACAAAACAAATAACCGCCTGATCATTTGCAGCAATCCTACGGATGCTTTGACCAAGCAAATGTCTGTGGACATTGATAAATTCAGACGTAAGTACCCGGTCTATTTCCAAAACCCCAATCATACTATGTTTGTGGAACGCTGCTACGATGCGGTGGAAATGATCAAGAATAAATTTGAATACCAGAACGACACTTCTTTTTTGCGCAAGGAAGATTTTATTAACTATTTCAGAACTCTGCCTAAGTCTACGATTGTAGAAATGGATGAGCTGTACATTTACGACAGTACATTGACAGTATTGCCAGAATTGTATTTCACAGAATATGCATCCGGTAAACTGCATTCTTATCCTTTGCAACTGAATGAAAAACGCGACGTCATTCCCAATCTTTTTTTCGGAATGGAGATCGCAGACATTTACGACATCGACATGAATAGTAATTCATTTACTTCAGACTTCTACTACTGGGTAAAACTCGATTCTGCAAATCTGGATGCAGAGAAGCACATCATCTTTCAAAACATGAAACAAAGTGAAAGTTCTCGTGAACTGATCTTTGAGAAGACACACGGCTCAACGGTTTACAAGCTTTACAAAGTATCCGGAATTTTCTATGTGAATTTCAACCTCAATAAATACCCCTTTGATAAGCAGGAGATTTATATCCGCGCTGAAATTCTGAATCCTTCGGATAAAATTAAGATATCCTTCGATCAGAAAAGTTTTGTAAAAGACGACAAAAGACTGGAGTCCTTTAAAATCAACGAATGGAACAAAGAAAAATTCTACGTGACAGTAGACAATGAAATCAACCGCGGTATGCACGGTGATCCGGACATTGATGAAGATAAACTGAGCGAGTTCAAAAATATTTATTTCCGATTAGACATCAGCAGAAAAGTATTGAAGCCCATGTTGGAAATTGTATTGCCGCTCATCCTGATCGGATTGATCAGCTGTACTTTATTATTCCTGAAAGACATTTCATTTGAAAACCTGGGAGAAGTAAGTATAGGTGTGTTTATGTCCATCGTTGCCTTCTCTATTTCTTTCTCTGCTTCTACTCCATCCTCAGACAGCCTGACGCGCGCAGACATTCTCTTTTGGATTACCTTCATCATCGTGCTCATTAATTTTGGAATTGTGATTGCCGTCAATGCAATTTATGAACCCGAAGAATTAAAAACGATGGATGTTCGTAAACTGAGTTATGCGATTTGCATTGTTTATTTGTTTACGAGTTTTGGGGTTATTTTTCTTTAGGAACTTCGTTTCAAACACTATCTTGTAGAGACACAATGCATTGTGTCTCTACAAGTGATTCCTCCTCGTTATTTCAACTGTTCAAAAAACCTCTCCCTATCAAACCAATAATTTCTGGCATACACCCGATCCGCTTTCCAACCCTTCTGTATAAAAAGCTTCGGACTGTAAGCATGCCAATCCGTTACGGAAGGAGAATAAAAATAACGCTGGTCATCGGTGAACACTAAATGCTCCGGAGTGCGCTTTTCTTGCAAGTCTGAGAAATAAGAATTCGCATACTGGTCATTCGAAGTATGCAATACCACATCGCTTAATGAATGATTCTTCTCAAAGCGAATACCCGGTTGCATCAAATCTACTTTACTCATTCTCTTTGCACTTGCTTCATAAACCAACTGCATATATTGTTTCAAAAGTTCAGCACCTTTGTTTTTATGATGCTCTACCTTCAGCTCCGCCGGCAATATACTGGATACCACAATTACTTTTTCTCTTGCTCTGGTCACGGCAACATTCAATCGATTTTCACCACCGTCCTGGCTTAGGCTACCAAACTGCGTAACAATCTTTCCTTCCTTATTTCTAGCGTAAGCGACAGAAAATATAATGATATCGCGTTCATCACCTTGTACGTTTTCAATATTCTTGATCAATAAATCTTCCGGTAAAGCAAAGTCTGCTGCATCTAAGGTGTCTCTGATTAGGAAAGCCTGCGGATAGTTGAAGGTAATGATACCAATACTTTTTCCAGGATGAGTAAACAAAAGATCCTGTACCAGTTCTGCTACTTTAAGCGCTTCTTCTGTATTCGTATTGTTGATCCAGCGTCCTTCTACTTTGATGTATTGCAATGCTTGTTCTTTTGTGTAAGCGATATCCGGAATGATGCGCAAACGATTGCCATAGAAATGTTCGTTAGAGAAACGAATCAAATCCTCCGACTTGCTGCGGTAATGACCCGTCAACATATTGGAAGGGAAATACCTCGAAGAGAAATCAAGCAGTGATTCCACATCGAAATCAATGTCCTCTTCTTCGTCTTCATTTTTATACCGCACGCGGTAAAGATCGCTTGGTTTCAATTGTTTATCGTCACCAATGACTACTGCTTGTTTCGCACGGAACAAAGAAGGAAAGGCTTTCTCCACAAAACACTGAGACGCTTCATCGAAAATGACCAGGTCAAATAAATCATGCATCGGGAAAATCGTAGAGGCTGTTTCCGGCGACACCAACCAACAAGGAATGAGATCCAAAATTTCTTCTTCGTGTTGGGCGATCAATTTACGTACTGGCCAGACACTCCTTTTCTTCGTGACCTGATGACTCAGATCCCTATAGGTAACCTGACGATTCAAGCGGTTGTATTGTATACCAGAGTAAACCAATTCTCTGAGTTTTATTTTCAAAAACTCTAATGAGAGACTATAACGACGGCCGATCAGCATTTGTAATTCCTGTTCCTTCATCTCCCATTCGGGCGTAGAAACTGTTTTCAAAATCGGATACACCCTTTCTTTTTCTTCGATCCAGGCACGATACAGAGATTGCTTCCACGTTTCAATGAGAAGTGTTTTGTTTCCGCCCGCAACTTCGCGAATGACTTTATGAAAAGAGGTGAATAATAACAAGTCCAGGTTTTTCTTGAGCTGTTCATAACCCAACCAACGCTCGAAACGTTGACTGATGAAAACATGCCATTCCATCCTGTACTTTTCTTCTAGAAATAAATGATCTATTGTTTTCGGCTTCCAATGGTCAAAGTAAGGCAACAGAAGGTCTTGTCTTTCCTGTACCATCATCATCAATTCATCCAAACGCGACCTGAACAAGGGAGTTGTTCTCCATAATGCTTTTAGTGCAGGTATATCGGATGCTTTTTCCAATTCCTGATGAATGCGGTCAAACATTTGCAAATTCGCAGTGAAGAGTCGTTCAATTAAGCCGTGATTCGTATTGACAAAAGTATATTTCGACCAACTGTTTTTGAGTGCAGTGAGCTGATCCATGGTATCAAACATCTTCACCAGAAAAAGAACATCGTCTTTGCTCGTCGTTAATTTATTGCTTCGAAGCCACACTTTAAGAGGTGTATCTGATAGTGCTTGAATCTTAAATTTAAAATGCTTCCATCCACTTTGTGAAGCCTTTTGCACTTTGCTTTTCCAACGCTCCAAATGCCATTCAGGGATCGGCGTTACCACCCGATTCATCAGCTTAAAACTACTGGCAACGGTTGATTTCCATTGGATGACTTGCTCTTTAGAAAACTGATCCACCGTGTCATAAGAAATACGGTGCTGATAAACCAAGGAATCGTTTGCCCATGTTCTGATCTTCTGTATCCAGGAACGTGCAAAAGAAAGATCGATGGCCGTCATCAAATTATCCTTTTCATTCCAAGCCTGCAGTTGATGAAAGATTGATGGAATCTTGTCCAGCAAATTCAACATCTTTTCTTTGTCGTCAATCGAAAGGTCATTATTTACAGCGGCATGAATCAATTCAAAATCGTATTCAATTGCTGCATGGTAAAACAAAAACTGTTCTAGATCATGACTTTTATTAGAAATTTCATTTACCGGAATACTTTGAAACTCCAGGTCCAGATTCACTAAGGCATGTTGCTTATCAGAAAGTAAATACAAAGCATGCGCGCTTTCTCCACCGATCTGCGAATCGTATAAGGCTTGTTTGTATTTAGCAAAATAATCTATCAACCGGGCGATAGACGATTGTACTCTTGAAAATTCTTTCTCCAGAACAATCGTATCGGGGTGTATATTTTGATTTTTATAATGTTCAGAAGATTGAATCTGATCTGCGATTTTATCAAAGAGTATTTTTCTTTCGGTGCCCGCATCGTGCAACAAAGAAACAAACTGTTCCAGCTCTATAGACTGCAGTCTTTCATAGATCACGTCCAGCGCTGCTTTCTTCTGACAGATCACCAACACCTTTTTTCCTTTACCCAAAAATTGAGCAATGAGGTTACAAATCAATTGCGTTTTACCGCTGCCCGGAGGGCCTTGCACCACCAATGATTGTCCGGAAGAAACCTGAGCAATGATATTTTCCTGAGAACCGTCTACCGCAAGCGGCGTGAACTCTATCGAAGCCGTTTTCCCTTCTTCAGGAGCTTCGTTGTACTGGGCCGCTAATAATGATTCTAAGGTATGCTCACCTATTTTCTCTTTGAGCAAATCATAATCGGTATGTATATAAGACGCCGACTGAGGGAATAATCCCATCACGGCATAAGGTTTTATTTTATAGGTACCGGCAGGATAAGTAGATTCTAAATCCGCTTTATTTACCGATAAATAATGAATGATATTCTCTGATAAAAAATCTCTGTCAAACGAAGGATGCCAACCTTGTTTTTTCAATTCTTCCAACAAGGTCGTCCTAAAATCCTGATCCGGCTTGTCTTCCAGGCCACTGATCGGACTTTCCAGCCAGGAGGGATCAAAGGCGTACTCTTCAAAATACGACAGTGCCAAAAACAAAGACCTGTTCCAAAATGGTTCGTCCAAAGATTCTTTCTCCAGGAATACTTCCCTGCCGACTTGCTTTAATTGATAAGGAAAAAAAATCAGCGGAGCTCGCAAAGGCATTCCATTTTTCAGCACTCCTTCTACAAATGGCCAACCAATGTAAAAGTCAGCACTGCCTGTTTCATCAAAAATAAGTTGACGGGTCTGAATCAATTTCTTGGCTTCTTCTAATACCAATTCCAAATCATCCGGCTTAATGTGTTTGACGTCTGCAATCTTGATGACCGATTTACCAGCCAGCATAGACTTCACAATATCCAGTGAAGAAAGTGCGGACAAATAATCCCATGCTTTCAGATCAGAAAATTTGCCTTTGTAAACCTTTGGCAAAAAAACGGATCTATTGGCAGAAGAAAGGTCTAACAGCCTGTTTCGGAATATATTGAGGAGTGCTTTCAAGCCTTGAGGATTTTGAACAAATATACCAATTGATGAGGAAAGCAGAATGAATAATTGCCTTAATAGTCTTTTTTTTTCATCTTACAATACATTCTATTCCATGAACCCGCTAAGTCCCGCTTTAAGTGTATGCATTCCTGTAAAGGACTTTGACGTTCGCCCACTCGTTGAGGCATTGTTGATTGAAATACACAAAAAAAATCTAACAGTAGAAATACTGATCGTCGAAGACGGTTCCAATGAAGCAGGCAAACAACTCAATGCTGCCCTTACCAAGGAGCAGGAAGTCTCTTTATTTTCCTTCGAAAAAAACAAAGGCCGTTCTGTAGCCCGGAATTTCATGGCGCAGCAAGCTAAAGGAGAGTACTTATTATTTATTGACGCAGACTCTGTCCCGGTTAGCCCTTCCTATATCTCCATTTACCTAGATCAATTGCATTCGAATGTTATTCTATCCGGAGGCACGCACTATAGCGAAATACACCGCACAAAAGAACGCTTATTGCACTGGAAATACGGTATGTACAGGGAAATTCATGCGGCACTAAAATCAAACAGAGTAGGTTTTCAATCCAATAATTTCCTCATCCATACGGCCACTTTTCAAACGGTACAGTTTGACGAATCATTGATTCTCTATGGGCATGAAGATACCTTATTCGGCATCATGGCTAAAGCAAAAGGCATTACGGTGCATGGCATAGACAATCCGGTGATCCATACAGGTATCGAAACCAATGAAGTATTCCTCAGCAAATCAGAAGAAGGAATAAGATCGTTGTTGCAAATCATTCGTCAAAAAACATCTTACACTATTGATTTGGAAAAGGAATTCCGCTTATGGGCAACTTATCGAAAAATAGAGTCTTATAAAATGACCTGGACCTTGACGTTGTTTCTGTTTCTTAAGCACCCGATCCGTTGGCTATTATTGAATTTTTCAGGTCCTTTGTTGCTGTTTGATTTTTACAAACTCCTGCTCTTTCACAAAGGATCAATAACGGTCGAGCCCCGTCACAAATAAACGAATCACTCCTTTAGCATTGACCAGTGCAATGATTCCATCTTTCGTTAAAACAATATCAGAAGGCTGAAGTTTTTCTAAGGTGCCGTCTACTGTAAAATTAGGATGCAATTGTTTGCGTTTTAAATTGGCTCTCGCTTGTACAGCTGCACTGTCCAATTGATCTCCTATATAATAAGAAAAATAAGGAGCCATCTTCTTTACCAGTATATCGTGTGCCAGCCAGTTCGCCGATTTTGTTAATTTATTCTTGGTATCCAAATCGAAATCCAATTGACTAAATACTACTTTGCGTGAAGTAGAATCATACACCGGCAATCCTTTTAAATAGACTTTACCATTTAAGCTACCGGACAATAATACTTCCGCCACCATCTTCTCGGCATTGCCATAAAAAGTCACGTCATCGATAACGATTTTTTTCTTTCCATTATTGAATGTATAGACCTGGCCTTTCAAATATTTACGAGACATCTCGGTGACATCTTCATAACTGATATTGACAGCTAATTGAATGTTGTAAGCATTGGATTGATTTTTCTCTACTTTATAAGTAGGCAAGTTAGAACTCGTCAATACTGGTTGTTTGCCAATGACAGTTTCCGTGATGGCTTTCAATCCAACGGTTACATATAGATGTTGTGCATCCGAAGTAAAAGGAGAAACAAATAATTCTTTGGGTTGCAACTTTAACCACGTTGGAGGATTAGTCGACAGGTTGATCGGTTGATGCATGTAATCCCAAGCCGTTTCAATGTACTTGCGCGTGTCTACATTTTTCTTCACTTGTTCATCAATCATGGCTGAGATACTAGCCTGCTGATTTTTGATCATGCGATCGGCAACAATTTTGAAAGGGATGGTTAATAAAGGAATAGAAAACTTCGGCTGCACCAACCATTCATAACTGATGAAACGTGTTGTCGTTTGAATATTCCAGAAGGGATCAAAATCTATTTTAGTTCTGAAAACCAAAGCCAGTGAGCCTTCTGCTTCTTCTTCATTTGATAAAGACAAACCAAACGATTGCAGAGAGGCTCCGCCTTTGAGCCATACTTTTAAAGGCACACGGTATTGAATTTCGTTGCCATACAGCGATAAAGTTATGGGACTGTGCTTCTCCACTTTCACCATGAAATTATCGTCATCCATGTTATTGTCTTCGTATAAAATGCCTTCGGTGTATTTATTCGCCAAAGTCTGCATTTCAGGAATAGAAAAATCTAATGGAATAATAAAGGAAGATACCTGAGGAGAAAAATCAACTTCCTCGTACTTCTCTTCCGGCGCCACAGTTTGCAAAGCGGTCCGGCATCCGACTAACGCGAGGCTTAAAATACTGAAAAGAATATAGAGCCGGCGATGCATAATTAAACTTGTCGTTTTATAGTGGTCAGTGGTCAGTGTTGGCGTTCCGCCAATAAGTATGTTTATATTTCTTTACTGATAACTGACCACTGATAACTTTATTTCAATGGAATTTCAAATTGAACCAACTCTACAAAATCCTGCACACGGTCTTCGATCGCGTCCGGTGTAAGATTCAACAAGCTTTCTGTTCCAAATTTTTCCACACAATAAGAAGCCATGGCAGAACCATGAATGATGGCACGTTTCATATTGTCGAAAGATATGTCTCTCGTTTGTGCAATGTATCCGATGAAGCCACCGGCGAATGTATCACCCGCACCGGTTGGATCAAACACGTCTTCTAAGGGCAATGCCGGAGCGAAGAATACTTGTTCGCTGTTGAACAACAAGGCACCGTGTTCTCCTTTCTTTACGATCAAATATTTAGGACCCATGGCCAATATTTTCTTCGCTGCTTTTACTAAAGAATATTCACCTGACAATTGTCTGGCTTCTTCGTCATTGATGGACAGTACATCCACCATTGAAATGGTTTTCTTTAATTCATCCAATGCAATCTCCATCCAGAAATTCATCGTGTCCATCACGATCAACTTTGGTCTGTTTTTCAAACGCTCGATGACGGTGCGTTGTACTTGCGGCGACAAATTACCCAACATCAGGTATTCTGCATCTTGATATGCCTCCGGAATGATCGGATCGAAATCACCTAAAACATTCAATTCAGTCACCAAAGTGTCTCTGGAATTCATGTCATTATGGTATTTGCCTGACCAAAAAAAAGTCTTCTCGTCTTTTTTAATTTGCAAGCCGGCTATATTGACCCCATGGTTGATCAATAAGTCAATGTCCTTCTGGGGGAAATCACCACCTACTACCGCAACCAAATTAACAGGTTTGTGGAAATACGAGGCAGAAAGCCCAATATAGGTGGCCGCACCGCCTACTATTTTATCTGTTTTGCCAAAGGGTGTTTCGATGGCGTCAAAAGCAACTGATCCTACTACTAACAAACTCATTTTGAATGTTTTTTATTAATTTTAACTATTATATTTAAAGGTAAAAATAGTTATTATAGACTTGAAGAGGACATGTTAAACAAGATTTATTTTTTA
>JACMQM010000099.1 GCA_014376985.1 Cytophagaceae bacterium
AACTAAATTATAATTCAACAGACACAGTGATTGTAGAAACAGCCTGGAGTTTTTGCGGTAATGATGTTCCTGGCGATAGACCCGTTATTTTTAGTTTGAATTTAGAAGATACAAAAACCAAAAACTTACTGCAAAAGCGTCTTCATGCCATTGTATTGACGCAAAATGAGGCATACCAAGATTTTGAGGCACTTACTAAAGAGGTTGGGAATTACAACAACGAAACCTATATCACTTATTATCAAAATAAAAAAAGCCTTTCCATACTCGCTGAAAAAACTGGATTCAATGAAGTAATTTTCTACGAATACAGTGAAGTAGATAAAAAACCAATTTCTCTTAAAAAACATTTTGTCTTTAAAGAAGGTAAATGGACATTAGAGAAATAACTGCCACAGAATAAGTTTATCCATCTTACTCTTTTATCTACGCAAATGTTTAACATCATGAAACAACTCACCCTTCTTCTCTCCCTACTCCTATTCACCCTATCCAGCTGCAGCGAACCTGCATCAGATAAAAAAGATCTTCCCCTTTCGCAAGACAGCTTGACGACCGTATCAACAGATACCGTCTTACAAAAAGGCGCGCCGGTGGACGTAGAAGAATTCCAAAGAAAAAGAGAGTACCAGGAAAATCTATTGAAACCAAAAACAACTGTCATCGGAGCTTATACCTTAGTGTATAGTTATGTGAAATACGACGAGGACATTTACGGTTGGAAGAATCCAGGTATACTGGAAATCTATAAAAAAGACAAATTGATTTTCAGTGATTCTATTAAAGGCTATGATGAATTGTTTTCCGTTTCCATGGGTCAGCATAAGCTGTCCGGCAACAAACTGATTTTTACGCTCGACTACGGCACACAGGCTTGTGATTATACGCATGTCTCGAGATTCTATTATATTTCAGACAATGACCAGGTGCGTTTCATTGCAGAGTTTAGCACAGCCTCAGGAGATTACGCCGCAGTAGGTTTTGATCCTGTATTTCCCGAAGATTCAAATGGCGAGACCAATGGATTGCTCATTGTGGAAAGCATGTATTACAAAGAACACGATCAACCGGATAAGTACGATACTACATATATTGAATTTGATAAGCTTAATTTTAGTATTCATAAGTTGTCGCATCGATTGGACGACTAACCCTATGCGTACGTGCAGAAGATTATTACCAGCTTGATTTCTTTTCGTTCTGAGCGAGAAACTCTAGGTAACTTTAGGAACGAGTAAAGAGGCGCTGCACTATCGAATGGCCAGTGAGAAATAAGTTACTTCTTCTTTTTAGTATGTCCAGGATTCGTAGTATTGGGATTGTGAGGGTTGTTTCGATTTTTATACCATCCCTTGTGTTGACCATTATCGTGTGGAGCATCCGTGGTTACAATAGCCACACAAGATGATAGGCTAAGAATAAAGATGACTAATAATAATCCGCATACTTGATTGATTCTATTTTTCATAAGAGAAATGTTACCTTGCACTTTAATTCGGCGACCTATGCAAGATACGTGTTTATCATAGATAAGTTGTAAAAAATGAATTACTTGTAGAGAATCTTATGCCTGACAGCAGTTATACATTGATTCGACAGGCAATCACTTCAGATAATTCAAATCTTTTTACGTGGCGAATTATTTCGATAACAGAAAAGAAATGATAAAAACCATTCATAAACTATGGTTGATTGATTTAGCGAATGCTAAAATGAATGCCGTTAAAGTACCTTTAAATTTCATTGTTTCAATCCTGATTACCTTTATTAAATTGTTGTCACCCTGCTTCGTTTAAATCAACCACATGAAACAAAGCGCCGGCCTACTGCTATACAAATACATTCACAAAGAGCTTTTTGTTTTCCTCGTGCATCCTGGCGGTCCACTTTGGAAAAACAAAGACCTGGAAAGCTGGTCTATACCGAAGGGAGAATTCATTCCTCCTGAAGAGGCTATGAATGCTGCCTTGCGCGAGTTTGAAGAAGAAACAGGTCAGATCATCACGGCGAAAGCGTTCATTGAATTGAAACCAGTAAAACTTAAATCCGGCAAGACGGTGCATGCCTGGGCCTGCGAACAAGACATCGATGCCGCTTCTATTAAAAGCAATACCTTTTCTTTAGAATGGCCGCCAAAGTCAGGTCGCTTTACTGATTACCCTGAAATAGACAGAGCTGCCTGGTTTAGCGTGGAAGAAGCCTTGCAAAAAATCAATCGGGCTCAACAACATTTCATCAAAGAATTGGAAGATCAACTCATAAACTAAAAATCAAATGGACGGACAAGACTTCATGCTCTTACTTTTTATTTTTCTGGTAGCGGTAATGCTGACAGCCAAATGGTACACACAAAAATACAAACCGAAAATTTCTTTTACACAAATCATGCTGATCACTTTCGCTTTGGTGGGTGGAGGATTTTACCTGATGATCAAAAACATGGGAGCCGATGAAAAAACGAATATTATACAAAACGTCAGCTTGAAAAACAGGGTAACCGCCATTACTTTCGATCCGCATAAGCCTTATTTCAAATCCATGACTTTTGACGATGGCCAACACTTGCCGATGCCAGAGGCCATGAACAAGGTATTAGAAGTAGGTGACAGCGTATATAAAAACAAAGGTGATTCTTTTTACCTACTTGTCAACAGCAAAACAAGGCTTAAAACGAAATACAGTGTAGCAATACATGAACGCGTTTTATCAAAGCCTTAAGCGGTTAGGATTGTGCATATTAAGTTAAGTCTATTGGGCAAAAAACAAAGCCTTTGATTTGCATTAATACTCCGGCAAACAGCACACACATTTTGTACATTTGATAAAAAATAAATATTCTTTCCATGAATTGCATAACAAGACTCGCTGTCTTTTTTTTCTGTCTTTTTTTTACCTTGACGTCTCATGCTCAATTTGCATATTTGCTCAACATAAAATCTCATAACGTGGCTGCCATCGAATCCCGTTTAAAAAAGCAGCTGGCAAAAAATGACATGTCACGAGGCAGGTTAATTCTGCCACTACCTAATGAGGACAAACTCAGAAGAGATACCACCTCTGTTATTCAATACAGCGTAGAACAAAATTGCCGGGCTTGTCTGGATGCCTTCCTGGCGCAAAGAGACAAACTGGAGCCTTACATGAATGTGCAGGAGGAACTCAACAAAAGCCTTGTGTTTGCTATTAAAAACAACAACATGAACATGTTTGACTATTTGATCCAACAACAACATGTTGACATCAATTACCAATGCAGGAGTTGCTACAGCCGCAGTCCTCTGCTCATGGCCCTGAGTTTTAAACGGTACAATTTCTTTTTTAAACTGATTGATTTAGGAGCTGACCCACATGTCATAGACATCGATGGAAGAAATGCTTTTCACAATTTGTTCGTATTCTACAAAAAACATGAGGATGTTTCAGATAACAACCTTGCAACCAGAACGGCAACAATTAAAGAGATCATTGATACGCTGGCTGCAAAAAAAGTTTCTCTTCAACATAAAGATAACAAGGGGTTGTCTCCTTTAATCGTTGCAGGTGGCACGGACGATGCCGAAGTATTTTATCACCTGAAATCAAAAGGAGTAACTATACAATTAGATAATAAGGTGGAAGTCGTTTCACTGCTCAACCATATTTTATTCTGCCATCCGGATCAACTCCATCCTCCAGATCCTGCATTTTTTGAAAAAGTAGTTGCCGATTATCAGATTCCTCTTACGAAAGAATTGTTTGACACTCCGGATCTGTTAAAGCTACATACCATTACAAACATCGTGTATGGCAATACAAATCGTAAATTGTTTGACTTGCTGATGAAGCTCAAAGTGAATGTTAATGTAACCTCTGACGGATTCGATACCCCGATCAATCTGGCAATACTCAATCGAAGCTATTACATGTGTGACGGACTTTTAAGTGCAGGGGTAAAATTGGATGAGCATACTAAAAACTACAGAAAAAGATTTTCAGACAATCCTCAGCTTTTGAAGAAATTCAAATTGGTGTGCGCATCCAATTAGCATACACTTCTAGCAAATAATCCTTTTCAAGACACGCATCAACAAAAATGGGGCATGTATTATTATCTTTCATCAAGCACCTTCCTTTCACTGCTTTTTACTTTTGAATAATGTATATTGACTATACGTCTCCGCTCTCTATGAAACTACATCTTACGACTCTACTCCTTTTTCTTTCGCTTAGCCTTTCTTCTTTCGGCCAACAAGTCATGACCTGGATTCCGGTATATGGCATCGGCAATTGTAAAACCATGATGAACGATGCTACGAAATTTCATTGGATAAAGAACGGCATCACCCATATCGGTCTGCAATTCTGGGTACCGGGAGATGCGCTGCTGATCAATTGCTGCACCTTACAGGCAGAACAGGCAATCTACACCTTTACTCTCCTACCGGCGTGATGAAAAAAAAGCAGGAACATCAATGGCGAAGAAACGATTTCATGCTCAAACATTCACAATGGTTTTTACCTGGCGAAATTTGAAACGGCATCTGGTGTGTACAGTGAACGCATCAGTCTTTTCAAGTGATCAAACCTTGACTAATTCATGAACATAGACTGGGCAGGATTAACCATCATCACAGGAGGCATACTTTTCTTTCTGACAGTTGTGCTTTGCGTGATGATTCAAATAAGGAAAGCAAGAAAGCCGAAGTTCATTTTATCCGATACTTATCGTAGAGAACCTGCCAATTGGGAAGAGCGGCTCCAAGAAGTAGAAGAAAAATTTGGAACAGATGCGTTGTCGTTAATCTATACTATTGATTCCAAAAAAAACCTGGACTCTATTGAAAATGCTTATTTTAAAGGTGAACTAAATGTGTCATTTTTAGCTGGCTTTCATGACAAAAGTCGCTTCAATTTCCCCGGACCTTTTTATACAGGTTATACAGACAACTGCGGCACAGGGCAACCTACAGCACCCTCTACTATTTTGTACGATGAAAATGGTCATGAACATATTTTAAAACAACCTCGTACAACCAAACAATTGATTGAACTGCTTGTCGCGGCATACATTGATCCCTTTGGGGCTTATGCAATAGACGGCAATAACCATTGGACAATAGATCTAATAAAGGAATGGTGGCAGAACAAATCTGCCTTAATAGCAGAACTCTCTACAGAAAATATCATTCAAAACCAGGATGGAACACAAGCGCAGGATTATATTGATTACCTGAATGGAGAGGCATTACTTGATCTTAGAAAATACGCTTTCTTTTTACTGCATAAAAAATATCCTACCGCAAAGGAATTCAACGAGCTGCCTGAGATTCATTGAATCCAGACACACCGTGTGAATTACCTCATCAGATGCTCCATTCTTTTGGATCAGATATTGCAAAATAACACCTGCACTATCTAATCAATGGAACCATGAGAGATCTGCTTTTAATTAACCCGCACCTGTTGTCTAATATCCACACCCAATTGGGGAAATACCTGCAACTATTTGCCGGTATGGTTCTATGCTTTTTTCATGTAAATGGATATACCCAGGGAACAGACCTGCAAAGAAAAATAACCATTGATCATTTGGAAAGAGAGTACCTCCTTCACTTGCCTCCCGGTTATTCTTCTGCCAGTAGATGTGCCGTCATCTTTGCTTTACACGGAGGTGGTGGAAATTATGAAAACACACCGTCCTTATACAACTTAAATGCTGCGGCAGATAAACATCACTTCATCGTTGTTTATCCCAATGCCATCAATAAAAGCTGGTGCATGAAAGGC
>JACMQM010000100.1 GCA_014376985.1 Cytophagaceae bacterium
ATAATTTCCACAAAGATACCAAAGTCTGTGACACCGGAAATCATTCCTTCAAAAGTATCTCCTTCTTTGGCCAGGATAGACATGTATTCTACCTGTTTGTATTTGATCGATGCACGTTCTGCTTCGGATGCTTTTTTCTCCATCTCGGAAGAGTGCTGGCATTGTTCTTCCAGCATTTTCTTGTCGACCGGTTTGCCTTGGTCCAGGTAATGCTGCAGCAAGCGATGCACCATCATGTCGGGGTAACGACGAATGGGTGAAGTGAAATGCGTATAGTGTTTAAAGGCCAGGCCAAAGTGTGGTTCTGCTTCTGTTGTGTATATGGCTTTAGCCATGGTACGGATCGCCAGACTTTGCAACACGTTTTGTTCCGGCTTGCCTTCTACGTCTACAGAGAGTTTGTTCAACGCAGTAGAAATTTTTCCTTCATCTTCCAAGCGCACTTCGTATCCGAATTTTTTAGCGAAGACGGCCAATGCAGCAAGCTTCTCTGAATTCGGATTATCGTGCACACGATACACCATGGTGTTTTTTTCTGCCGGGCCTTTTCTTTGTTTGTAGACGAACTCCGCTACCTTTTTATTGGCCAGCAACATGAAGTCTTCAATTAATTTATGTGCGTCTTTTCGGACTTTGTTCACCACTTCCAGCGGCACACCGTTTTCATCGAGTTTGAATTTTACTTCTACGCTTTCAAAACCAATCGATCCTTTTCTGAAACGTTCTTCGCGAAGTTTATACGCGATCTTGTTCATCAACAAAATTTCTTTGTCGTAATCGCCTGTGCCATTTTCAATGACCTCTTGTACTTCTTCGTACGTAAAGCGGCGGTTAGAGTGTATAATCGTTCTGCCAAACCATTCGGCATGGATCTTACCTTCTTCGTCCATGTTGAACACAGCGGAGAAGGTCAGCTTGTCTTCGTTGGGACGAAGGGAGCACAAGCCGTTAGATAGTTTTTCAGGAAGCATCGGCACCACACGGTCTACCAGGTATACAGAGGTAGCACGTTGACTGGCTTCTTTTTCCAATACGGAATTCATCTTGACATAATGCGTTACATCGGCAATGTGTACACCGATTTCCCATAAGCCATTTTCTAATGGACGAATGGAAAGCGCATCGTCAAAATCTTTGGCATCGAAAGGATCGATGGTAAATGTGGTGGTATTTCTAAAGTCTCTTCTGCGTTTGATTTCTTCCGGAGAAATTTTTTCTGAAATATTTTCCGCATCGCGCAAAACAGATTCTGCAAATTCGTAGGGTAAGCCATACTCTTCTAAGATCGAGTGGATCTCTGCGTCGTTTGTTCCTGCCTTACCTAGGTTCTTGATGACTTTACCGACAGGGCTTTTTGCTCTGCCTGGCCATTCTATAATTTTAACGACAACTTTATCTCCTGTCTCCGCTTTATTCACGAGCTCTGCCGGAATAAAGATATCGACATACATTTTTCTGCTGTCTGCTCTGACGAAAGAAAAGCGGTTGGAGATTTCTATTTTACCGACAAACTCATCGCGTTTGCGTTCAATGATTTTAGTGATTTCACCTTCCGGGCCTTTGTGAGGATTGTTGACAGAGTTTTCATATACCATCACTTCCACGATATCGCCATCCAATGCATTTTGCATTTTCATGCCCGATACCCAAATGTCTTTGTCGCTGCCTTCTACGATCACGTAGGCGTAACGTGCGTTGACGAAGTCTACGCGTCCTTGTTTGATGTCGCCTCTCATTTTCTGACCTGCGATTTTCAATTGACCTGTTTTCCCTTTTATGATTTTTCCGTTTTTGATCATCAGGAACACCATGTCTTTGAAGGCTTCCTGGTCTTGATTTTTTCGGATGTTAAATTCTCGTATCAGATCCGAAATTTTCGGTTTGTGTTCCGATTTCTTTTCTATGAATTTCAGGACCTGATCTGGTTCCGGAATGTTGCTGTTTGGCTTAGCGTTAGAGGGGGAGTCTTTGGTGGGTCTTTTAGTTTCTTTTTTTCTCATTGGAATAATTCTCCTTTGTTAGATGACGTCCGCTTTTTTCTTAAGGCATCAAAATCGATCTGCGGTATAGATGATATGAGGGTTTGGGTATAATCGCTTTGTGGATGATTGTAGACGTCCTCGCCGTCTCCTTCTTCCACGATTTTACCTTTGTTCATGACAATGATTCTGTCAGAAATAAATTTAACAACAGACAGATCATGTGAAATAAAAATATTGGTAAATTTAAATTCTTCTTTTAATTCATTCAGCAGATTGAGCACTTGTGCCTGTACAGAAACGTCCAGAGCTGAAACCGATTCGTCGCATACAATAAACTTAGGTGACAGAGCCAAAGCACGTGCAATGCAAATACGCTGACGTTGCCCTCCTGAAAATTCATGCGGGTAACGGTTGAATTGATTGCCGTGCAGGTTTACACGCTCCAGTAATTCTATCGCTTTCTTTACACGTTGGTAATCGCTTTCTAAAATATCGTTGACGCGCATCGGTTCAATAATGGCTTCTCCGATCGTCATTCTGGGATTGAGAGACGAATAGGGATCCTGGAAAATGATTTGCATGTCTTTGCGCAATTCACGCAAACGTTCATGCTTGATATGTGTGATGTCTTCTCCTTCGAAAATGATTTGGCCTTCGGTAGGTTCTACCAAACGAAGAATGCTTCTGCCTAGTGTCGTCTTGCCACATCCTGATTCGCCCACCAGTCCTATAGTTTCTCCCGGGTATACTTCAAAGGACACATCGTCGACAGCTTTGCAATAGCTAGTGGGTCTGCCTAAAAAATCTCTTTTTTCTGTAAAGTAAGTTTTAAGATTCTTAATAATAAGCTGAGGTTGTGTGCCTACTCTTTTCAATCGGTTTTTTTCTTTAAGTTCGTCTTCGATCTGAATGTTGTCGATCAAAGCATCTACTACAGAAATATTTTTATCGCGTTCAGTGATGATACCGTTTTCATCCACGTTCATGAAATCAGACACCACAGGCAATACTTTTAATTTGATATCCAATCTTGGTCTGCAAGCCAGCAAGCCTTTTGTATAGGGATGTTGTGGATTGGAGAAGATATCGAAGATGGGGCCTTGCTCTACAATCTTGCCACGATACATGACGATGATATAATCTGCAATTTCGGCAACTACACCCAGGTCGTGTGTAATAAATAACATCGACATGTTATTTTCATCACGCAGGTTGCGCATAAGATCCAGGATGCGGGCTTGAACAGTCACGTCGAGCGCTGTGGTGGGTTCGTCCGCAATCATCAGGGAGGGATTACAACACATGGCCATAGCAATCATGACCCGTTGTTTCTGGCCGCCGGAAATTTGATGAGGATAAGAAGTATAAATAGCTGCCGGTCTTGGAAGCTGTACTTTTTCAAACAACTCTAAGGTAAGTTCGTGGGCTTGGTGCCTGGAAACTTTGCGGTGTGCTAATATTGTTTCTCTGATCTGATCACCACAGGTAAATACCGGATTGAGCGAAGTCATCGGTTCCTGAAAGATCATAGAAATTTCATTGCCTCTTTCGTTTTGAAATTCCTTAGGTGTTAAGTGTGTAAGGTCAATGATGCCTTTGGAAGGGGAGTTGAAAAATATATTGCCTTGCATGGGCAAGCTGTGCTTGCGGTTGATGAGGCCCATGATGGATAATGCGGTCACAGATTTTCCAGAACCGGATTCACCGACAATACCCACCGTCTCACCGCGTCTGAGCGTGAAGCTCACGTCGTCAACCGCTTTCACGATGCCTTGCTCGCTAGGGAAGTATGTTTTTAAATCCCTGACGTCTAGTAAAAAGTTTTCTTCAGTGAGCTGTTTTCGAGACATGCTGTTCATCTATCCACCTAATGTGTTCTTATAATCTGTTCGTTCGAAAGCAAAGGTTCGTTTCTCAATTTAAGAAATACTTGAGCCAATAATACTACATCGTCCAAACAATAATCGAGTAGTTCGCGGCTGATGCCATAACTTCTGTAAGCTTCATGTACCATTGATCCGTTGAAACTACTTTTGTCAGAAGGAATTCCCAATGTGTAGGCCATTAATTCCAGTGAAGTATAGTGTTTGCGGTCACCAAACTTCCAGAGTTCCAGCGTATCCAAATGTAAGACTTCCCAAGGTTTTTTGCCTGCCAGATCCAGAATGGGTGGGATGTTTAACCCATTCACCAGCATTCTGCGACAGAGAAAAGGGAAATCAAATTCTTTTCCATTATGGGCACAGAGCACCCTAAAACTCTTACGTTTGCTTTGATCTATAAGTTGTATGAAGCCTTCTAACAATTCCTTTTCATTTTCTCCATGGAAAGTTTTAGCTCTGAAAATGAGTTGGTTGTCTGCCTTATGAAAAAAGCCACAGCCGGTGATGAGCACTTTGGAAAATTCAGCATGAATGCCTGCTTTTTGTTCATAGGCTTCTGCTGAATCCATATCAGGATAGCGTTGCTGAGCCTTTTTGATCCAGAGCGGTTGCCCTGTATGGTCTAATTGCTGAAAGGAGGAATGCAGCGGCACCGTTTCGATGTCGATAAAAAGTATTTCCTCCAGGGAGAGTGTTTTTAATCTCATGGAAATAAGGGATTGAAAAGTTTAAAAAATCAACTGTGAAGTATGCCTTCTTTGTCCAATATAGGAATATAAGTCATGTTTTTTTTGATAATGCTTTCCGGTAAAAAAATAAATTTTTTGTCGTATAGCTGACTGCCCACAAAGTAGCTTACCCAGAACTCATTGTTGATGTTGAATACGGTGGGATCTATCAGTTCCACCACTTGGTAACTTTGAGGTTCTACCGTAGGGAAAAAATGACGGAGTACAGAAGTTTCTACTTCTTTATCTTCGAGCAAACCATATCCTCTGGAGCTGATGGTGACCGTCTCGAGGGCAAAGTTATTTTCATTGATCAGAATCACCTGCCAAAGGGCGGCTTCTTCTGTGTGTTGCTCTCCATGAGCGATCGCGATGTAAACCCCTTTTACGACAGGGAATGTAATGTCTTTTTTCATGCGTACTATTTTTTGTCCAGCGTCATGTTAAAAAGAGACGCCA
>JACMQM010000101.1 GCA_014376985.1 Cytophagaceae bacterium
TATACGAACAGGAAAATATGGAAATGTCGTCTGGTAAATTGGAATTTACACTCCCTGTGTCTACAGGAATTTATATTGTACGAGTAAACACTGCCAACGCGAGCAGCTCTCAGCAAGTTTATCTTACGAAGTAGCTTATTAGAATGAATCTTTTGCAAGAGCAAGAGTATAGGCAACCGTTGCTGAATACTCTTGCTCTTGCTGTTTACTGTATGCTGCTTTTTTTTATATTTGAGCATGAGAATAAAGGATGTAATACAGCAACTCGAACAATGGGCACCCAGAGCTTTTCAGGAAAGCTATGACAACAGCGGCATACAAGCGGGTAATGCAAATCTTGCGCTTACCGGAGTATTGATCAGCCTGGATGTTACAGAAAAAGTGATTGATGAAGCCCTACAACGTCAATGTAATCTGATTGTTTCTCACCATCCCCTGCTATTCAAAGGCGTTAAAAGCATCACCGGCAAGAGCGACATCGAACGTTGTCTGATCAAGGCCATAAAGCATGACATTACGCTATATGCGATACATACTAACCTGGACCATGTGTCCAACGGAGTCAACTATAAGATTGCGCAACTTTTAGAACTTCAGGATCTCCACACACTGGTACCCAAATCAGGTTTACTTTCTAAGCTCATTACCTATGTACCGATAGAGGATAAAGAAACCGTTCTGACGGCACTCTTTGAAGCTGGGGCGGGTGAAATTGGAAACTATTCCTCCTGTGCCTTCCGATCAGATGGAGTCGGTTCTTTCAAACCCAACTCTTCGGCTAATCCAGTGATTGGAAAAGCCAACAAGTTGGAACAAGTAGCCGAAACCAAAATAGAAACCATTTTCCCGACTCATCTTCAGTCTTCGATTATAAATACCCTGAAAAAAGTGCATCCTTATGAAGAAGTCGCCTTCGATATCTTTGCTTTACAAAACGATTGGGAGAAAATCGGTGCCGGAATGTATGGAATACTTCCCAAATCAATGACTGTCAAAGAGTTTAATGCTCATTTAAAGAAAAAAATGGACCTGACAACCTTTAAATTTACCTCTTCATTCCAAGGGAAAATAGAAAAAGTAGCCGTTTGCGGAGGCAGTGGCAGCTTCCTGTTGAAAAATGCGTTGGGTGTAGGCGCACAGGCATTTGTGACGGCAGATTTCAAATACCATGAGTTTTTTGATGCCGAGGATAAGATCCTGGTGGCCGATATCGGACATTATGAAAGCGAAGTCTATACAAAAGATTTGATTTATGACTATTTGAAAGAAAAATTTAGTAATATTGCAGTTCTAATTTCTGAAATAAACACCAATCCAATACATTACTATAGCTAATTAAATGGAAAACCTGACGATCGCTCAAAAACTCGAAGCTCTTATAAAACTTCAAACCATTGATTCAAAAATTGATGAAATCAAAATAATCAGAGGAGATTTACCCGAAGAAGTAAGAGATTTAGAAGATGAATTAGCAGGCTACGAAACACGTCTTTCTAAATACGAAAAAGATACCGCAGCCCTTGATGAAACGATCAAAGGTTACAAGCAAGGAATCAAAGATTCTGAAAAGCTAATCAAAAAATACGAAGAGCAACAAAAGAACGTACGTAACAACCGTGAGTACGATGCCATAACGAAAGAAGTAGAATTGCAGCAGTTGGAAATGCAGGTCTTTGAAAAGAAAATCAAAGAATCTTTACAACAAGGTGAATTCAAAAAAGCGGACATCGAAAAAACTCAAGTATCTCTTGCTGACAGACAAAAAGATTTGAAAAACAAGCAGGGTGAATTGCAAGTGATCATTGAAGAAAGTCAGGATGAAGAAGCGAAATTAGTAAAGGATCGCGAAAAAGCCGCCAAACAAATTGAAGATCGTTTATTGCTTTCTTACGATAAATTGAGAAGCAATGTAGCAAACGGCTTAGCTGTTGTTTCTGTAAAAAGAGATGCCTGCGGCGGTTGCTTCAACACGGTACCTCCACAAAGACAAGCGGAGATCAGAGACAGAAAGAAAATCATAGTGTGCGAACACTGCGGTCGTATCCTGGCTAACGTTGAAATGGTTTTAGTAGAAGCTAAAAAATAAATTGAAAGCGATAGCGCTCCAAAATAAAATCAAAAGCTCAAGGGTGTATACATATTGTTTACACCCTTTGTTTTTTAGTGCCTTTTTTTTCCTTTGTTGTCACAACGCGAAGGCTCAACAACATTACGACTTCAATCCTACCCTGCAGAAAGCTTATCACAACATCCTGCAGTTAGATTATAAAGAAGCCCAGGCACTCATTGACCAACAATTGAAAACGGTGCCGGATCATGCCATTGGCTTGTACCTGAAAAACTTCAATGATATCCTGCCCATCTTTATTGTAGAAGATAAAGCGGCCTATTCAAAGTTTTCTTTCAGAGAAAAAGCAGTATTGAATACATTGTCAAAACTCCCCGACTCTTCTCCCTATTACTACTTTACACAGGCCGAAATCAAATTACACTGGGGGTTACTCAAACTTAAATTCGGGGACTATGCTGCTTCGGCTTTAAATGTAAGAGCAGCTTACAAGTTGCTGCATGAAGGATTAAAAAAGTATCCTGATTTTGTACCGATGCAAAAATCAATGGCCTTGCTGAGAATCATCATCGGTTCTATTCCTGAAACGTATAGCTGGCTGACAGATGTTGCCGGTCTGTATGGCAATCTGAACAAAGGATTACAGGAACTAGCTGTGGTTGCGAATGGTACTACCATCTACCATACAGAAGCAAAGCTCTGGCTAGTGTTGTGTGAACATTACCTTCTGGGTCAAACGGATCATCTGGATATCATCACTAACCTGAGTAACTCAAATCCTCAAAACAAACTCTTTTCCTTTTTAGAAGTCTCTTTGCTCATACACGATGCACACAGTGAAACAGCATTAGGATATTACAACAACAAACAAATAGATGCAGAAGCATTCACACTCATCCCTTCTTTCTACTATATGCAGGGTGAAATCTATTTGCAAAAAGGATTGTACACACAAGCCATTGCTTGTTTTCAGAAGTACATACAAAACTACAAAGGACAAGCCTACATTAAGGATTCTTACGGCAAGATTTATCTAGCCTATTGGTTACTCGGCAATGACAAAGAAGCAAAACACTACAAATCGCTTACACTCAACAAAGGCTCTGCTAAAAACGACAGTGATAAACAAGCTCAAAAGATGGCAGGTAAGGAAGTGCTGCCTGATAAAAATATTTACCGCATCCGTTTGATGACAGATGGAGGATACCTCAAAGAAGCATTAGTGATCAGCGAAAAGATAGATCATCAATCGTTTAGCAACCCAACGGATAACATTGAATTTCTATACCGCAAAGCACGCTTGTATCATAAATCAATGGACATTGAAAGAGCCATTATGATGTACAATCAAACCATTGAAGCCAGCGCTAAAACAAGTGATTACTTTGCACCTAACTCCTGCCTGCAATTGGGCTACATCTACCGCAACCTGGAACAAAACGATAAAGCACGTGTTTACTTTAAAAAAGTATTTGACTACAGTCATTACGAATACAAGGAAACTATCGAAAGCAAAGCCAAAGCCGGCCTTTCCAGTTTAGAAAAATGAGGATTCAAAAAGCCTTATCCAGCCAACATTTGCTGGCTTACGCAGCGGCGCACTTCGATACGTATTGTTACCTCAATGGAAACAATATCACCTATCCACATGGCGCTTTCCCAAGGATTATTGGCATTGGAATAGAAGCAGAATACCTAGCTGTTACTGAACAGGATTTTTCATGGAAAGCGATGGATGCCTTCATTCAACAACATCAAGGGCAACACATTTTTAGTTATATCAACTACGGATTAAAAAATCACATCGAATATTTTTCAGAACGGTCAAGTGATCCCCTAGCCTTTCCATTCATACATCTTTACGTACCTCATTATTTATTTGTACAGGAAGACGATCAATCGTGGCAAGCATACGACAAGAAGTCTGAAGCGCTTTTACCGGCATTGCTCGCATCGTCTAACGATCATTCTTTAAGGACACAAGAGACACAAGCCTCTGCCCCTGTTGCACAATTTTCTCACGATGAATACATTGCCATCATCCAACGCATCAAAGCTGAACTGGCACAAGGTAATATTTATGAAATCAATTTTTGCAACAGTTACAGTGGCGCATGCAAAAACATAAATTACACTTCTCTGTACGAAGAATTAAACAGCATTTCTCCAATGCCATTCTCCGCATTGTATAAACACAAAGAACATGTACTGCTCTCTGCTTCACCGGAGCGATTCATTCAAAAGAAAAACAATCAGCTAGTCAGTCAACCCATCAAAGGTACGGCTGGCCGATTAACCAATACAGCAGACGATCAAAAGCAAAAACAGTATTTGGAAGAATCGTTGAAAGAGCGTACGGAAAACATCATGATTGTGGACCTGGTGCGCAACGATCTGTCTAAGGTATGCATGGGTGGTAGCGTGATGGTAGAAGAACTCTGCAGAGTTTATACTTTTGAAAAAGTACACCAAATGATTTCTACCATCACTGGTGAATTGGAGAAAACAAACATTCCTTTTTCAGAATTGCTGCAGGCACTTTTTCCGATGGGCAGCATGACAGGTGCTCCGAAACTGAAAGCCATGAAATTGATTGATGAACTGGAAAAAGAAGCCCGTGGATTATTCTCAGGAACCGTAGGCTATATACAACCTAACGGGGATTTTGATTTTAATGTCATCATTCGCAGCCTCCTCTTCAATGAAAAAAAAGGATGGTATAAGTTTCATGCTGGCAGTGCCATTACGATGGCTTCGGATGCTGAACTGGAATATCAAGAGTGTGATGTGAAGACTTTACCGATAAGATTACTGTTGCAGAATTTGCGTTAACATTAATACGTTCATTTAGTCGCGTTAGGGATTGAGCCATTGTCTGAGCTCTTTTTCTTTGATTTTGTAGATGGTTGACGTCTGAAGTTTGATTCAAAGAAAAAAGCGAGTGGCGAAAGCCCGACCCGAAGGGAAACGCCCTCATCATCATGCGCTCCATCTTTATCATCGCCCTTATTAAGCAAGCAAACTAAATCATCACTTTACTTCAAATCCAAAAATAAATCTCTTTCAAAACACAAAACTGCTAATTACCAGACATTTGAGACTTAATAGATATTTGGTATTTGTCTTTTGGAATTTGGACTTTATCCCTTTGGATTCCTATCTTTGGTGTTCTTAGAATCTCAAACAATTAACCTTTTCATAAAACAATGAGCAAGATCAAAGTTGCAAATCCCGTAGTGGAACTTGATGGTGATGAAATGACACGCATCATTTGGAAATTCATCAAAGACAAACTTATCCTTCCTTACCTGGATGTAGATATTAAATATTACGATTTGGGAATGGAAAACCGTGATGCAACGAACGATCAGGTTACGATCGATTCTGCAGAAGCTATTAAAAAATATAACGTTGGTATCAAATGTGCGACTATCACTCCTGACGAAACGCGTGTAAAAGAATTCAACTTGAAACAAATGTGGAAATCACCAAACGGTACCATCCGCAACATCCTTGATGGTACAGTATTCCGTGAGCCTATCATTTGTGCAAACGTTCCTCGTTTGATACCCAACTGGACGGCTCCTATCTGTGTAGGTCGTCACGCATTCGGTGATCAATACCGTGCAACGGATTTCTTGGTTCCAGGAAAAGGAAAATTGACCATGAAATTCGAAGGCGAAGACGGAACAGTACAAGACTACGAAATATTCAATTTCAAAGGTGCTGGTATCGCTATGGGTATGTACAACACGGATGAATCTATCATCGGTTTCGCACACTCTTGTTTCAACCAAGCATTGAGCAAGAAATGGCCGCTATACCTTTCTACTAAAAACACTATCCTGAAAAAATACGACGGTCGTTTCAAAGACATCTTTGAAGAAATCTTCCAGGCTAATTACAAATCTAAGTTTGAAGCATTAGGAATCGTTTACGAACACCGTTTGATTGATGACATGGTGGCGTCTGCTTTGAAGTGGAGCGGTAACTTTGTATGGGCTTGTAAAAACTATGACGGTGACGTTCAATCTGACTCGGTAGCACAAGGCTTCGGATCATTAGGTTTGATGACTTCTGTATTGATTACTCCGGATGGTAAAACAATGGAAGCGGAAGCAGCGCACGGTACAGTAACTCGTCACTTCAGAGATCACCAAGCTGGTAAGCCTACTTCTACAAACCCATTGGCATCTATTTTCGCATGGACAAGAGGTTTGGAATTCAGAGGCAAGCTCGATAACAACTCAGAGTTGATTAAGTTCTGTCAGACATTAGAAAAAGTTTGTATTGCTACTGTTGAAAGCGGCAAGATGACTAAAGACTTGGCTGTGTGTATTCACGGAAACAAAGTGACTTTAGGTAAAGACTACCTAAATACAGAAGATTTCCTTGCTGCAATCGATGAAAACTTAAAAAAAGCGTTGAATTAACATATTCTTTTCTTTTATAAAAAAGCCCTTTGAACAAAAGGGCTTTTTTTATGTTCTATCTATAAAATAAGCAGTCAAAAGTCTAATGGTGTTGCACCATTTTAGTATTTTTGTCTGAAGTGTACCATTTTCTTAACTACCATTTTTAAAATGCAGAAGCAGTACGATGTTGTCATTACAGGAGGAGGCTTAGCTGGCCTTACCCTTTCCCTTCAACTAAAAAAAGCCAAACCAGACATTTCTATTTTAGTACTGGAAAGACGTGAAAGCAGCGCCGAAGCGGCGGCACACAAAGTAGGTGAATCAACAGTTGAGTTAGGCACCCATTACTTACGCGAAGTATTGGACCTGAAAGGATACTTAGAAGAATACGAACTTCCGAAACATGGTCTTCGCTTTTTCTTTAAAACAGAAACCAAACAAGACATCACAGAACGTGTTGAACTGGGACCAAGAGAACGTCTTCCTGTACCTAGCCATCAGTTGGACAGAGGTACGTTGGAAAACTACCTGGCTAAGCTGACACAAGAAAAAGGAACAGAACTGATTCTTGGAGCACGTGCCAAATCAGTAGACATCTCTCCGGAAGGACATACGCTCACCTACTATAATACAGACGAAGAAGAATTCACCGTAACAGCAAAATGGATCGCTGATGCCTCTGGCCGCGGCAGTTTCCTAAAAAGAAAACTAGGTTTCAGCAAGCCGATGGATCATGCAGTCAACGCGGTATGGTTCCGTTTGAAAGGTGTGATTGACATTGACGACTGGTCAGATAATCAAGAATGGAAAACCAAACTCAAACCAGGTCTTCGCTACCTGAGCACTGTCCATTTCATGGATAAAGGTTATTGGGTATGGATCATTCCACTAGGATCTAAAAACACCAGCATCGGTATCGTAGCTGATCCTGCGGTGCATCCTTTCGAAACATTTAATACCTATGACAAAGCCATGGAATGGTTGAAAACCAATGAACCATTGTGCTTTGAAAAACTGAGCAATCCAGATGATGTATTGGATTTTAAAATACTGAAACATTATGCACACCATACCGAAAGAGTTTACTCTTCCGATCGTTGGGGTGTAACCGGTGAAGCGGGTGCTTTCTTAGATCCTTTGTATTCTCCGGGAACTGATTTCATTTCTATGAACAACGGCTGGTTGTCAGACCTGATCCTGCGTGACTTGGACGGTGAAGACATTGGTCTTAGAGCAGAAATTTATGAAAAGACACACCTTACGATAGTTGACAATTGGATACCTGTTTATCAAAACAAATACCTGTTGATGGGATCCGCGCAGATCATGGTGGTGAAAATATTCTGGGATTGGGCCGTGTATTGGTCTGTATCGGCACCGATCTATACCAACAATGCATTGACTGATCTTCGCTTGTTGAAAGAGTTGTTCTCAAAACAAGATAGCTTAGGACGCAAGTTTGGGGCCTTAAACAAGAAAGTCCAGGACTTTTACCTGGCTTGGCTGCCACACGATAACAAGATCTTTAAAAACCGTTACATCGATCCATTTGACTTGGCTTTCTTGCGTAAATTTCAGCAGGGCATCGATGTACAACACGAAAGAAATGATTTCGCCAAAAAGATTGGAGAGAACATAGAAATGTTGGAAAAAGTAGCTGCTGAGATCTTTCGTTTGGTAAGTGCACAGGTGAATGGCACATCTAGAGATATCCCTGTGAATCCTTATGAAATGGACCTGAGCAACCCTGGAGCCATGACAAAGAACTTGCATGAAAGAGATCCTGAGATCGTCAAAGATGTGGAAGTGATGTGGTTCTATGATAAAGAAGCGGTGACTGTGTAGTGAAAAGGGTGAAGAGTGAGTAGTGAAGAGTGAATACATAAAAAAAGTCAGATAATAATATCTGACTTTTTTTATGCCTAATTATTTCGCTTCACTCTTCACTCTTCACTCTTCACTCTTCACTCTTCACTCTTCACTCTTCACTCTTCACTCTTCACTCTTCACTGTCTACTCTAAAACAATCTCATCTACAAACAACCAAGCCTTATTCCCCTCTCCCGGATTACCTGCCGGAATGGTCTTACAGAAGATTTTCAATTTGACATAACGTGTAGTGACTTTCAATGGAATCGATGTATGTACAATTCCTTCCTTGGCAACAGGAATATCTTTCTCTAACATTTTATTATACACTCTCCCATCACCGGACTGTTCCATTTCTATTTTATCGCCCTGATGCACCCAGCTGCGAGTATCATTCAAGGTGTTAAAACTAAGAGAAGACAATTGGGTATTGTTTCCCAAATCAATAATTAACTCCATATTTTGTCCTTCAAAGCCCACCCATTGTCCGTCTGTATAGCTTGCAGAACCTGTTAACCCATTGATCAATGCTTTTCCTCCGTCTTTAGCGGCGTACTTATGACTGGGTTGTGTTTGAAAGGTCAGATCCGTTCCTATCGCTTTGTGTACGATGAATTTTTTCTCAGACACATCACTTACCAAGGTATTGCCGTTGTATACGACGGCTTTCAATAACGCTGTCTTACCAATCTTAACCGGTTTAGCATACATGCTAGATTGTAATGTCGGTTCAGAACCGTCTAAAGTATAACGAATCTTATGCTGTGAATGATAAGTGGAAAGAAGCAGCTGCAAGCTGTCTTGTCCGAGTGCTGTATGTGATTCAATCGTCACATTATAAAATTTACCACTCTTAATCGTTTGCATACCTTCCAGCAAGGGTGCATAATAAACCAAAGAATCCCTCTTTACCACACTCCAGGTAGTGAACATATGTCCTATCATATTGGGATGATCCAATTGATAGGAATATTTAATCAATGCTTTAACAGCATCTACTTTTCGATAACTGCAAGGCAATACTTTAAATCCCTTTTCTAGAAACATAGGAATAGAAGGATAAGCCTCCATCGGTTCATAATGCCAGTCGCACAAAACAATGTCTTTAGGAATGCTGTCCACTGCTGCTGCTGTGCCATTCAAAGAAGATTCCCATTCTCCGAATTTGTACTTTTTACCATCGATTAAACGATCGGCCCACATGTACAATTGCTTTCCTTTTTTCTTGGTGAAATAATCGTGAAAGTCATTCACAACTTTCGCATACACCTCTGCAGGGTCCCTGTCGCGGGTTGATAAAGCATGTTCCGAACCAATCAAAAACACTTCATCCATTCCCATGTGTAATCCGTCTGCACTGAACGCTTCTAATATTTCATCGATCAATGGAAATACAATTTCATTCACTCTTGGATTATAAGGATCCCATTCTCTACAATAGATGCCTTCGTTATTAGGAAAAGCTTTTGGGGTAAGATCAAGTTCCGGATATACTTTCAATAACGCAAAGGTATATTGCGCCCAGGATTGATGACCTAAGGATTGAAACTGCGGCACGATACGTATGCCATACTGTTTGCAAATAGAAACAAAATCAGCTGCACCTTTTTTGGTGATGACATGATCGTTGGCTCTGAGTTCCGGATGAGAAACAAACTCGAAATTGTAATCTACCTCTAAAAAAACAAGGTTCACTCCTTCTGCTGCTAAGGCTGGTATTCGCTCTCCCAATTCTGCTATATCTTCATCTGAATTATAGCCTAACAAATGTATGGAGATGACTTTATGCGTTGTATCTCTCTGCGAAGAAGCATAAGCAGAGAAAGAAAGAATACATAAATAAATGAATAGTATTTTTTTCATAAGTCGAATATAATAATGATCAATTGCCAGTGACCGATCTGATCACTGACAACTGACCACTGATTACTTATTTGAATAAACAAACGATGCCTTCAAATCATTAACCAACACTTCAAAATCTCCGTCTTCTGTAATCCATTTCATGTCGTTACCGACGAAAGCAAGGTCTTGTTTAGCGATTTTGAATGTCAGCGTTTTCTGTTCACCCGATTTCAACTCTATCTTTTCAAAACGCTTCAGTCTCTTCACAGAAGGTGTAATAGTAGCATACACGTCTTTCGTATACACTTGCACCACTTCTTTACCAGTTCTGATACCAGTATTTTGAACCGTTACAGCAATAGACAAGGTATCACTTCCTGCCAATGTATCGCTATTCAATTTCAGATCAGAGTATTTGAAACTCGTATAACTCAAACCCTGTCCAAAGGAATACTGAGAGTTAACGGCAGTAAAGTTGTAATCGATATTTTTTTCTTCCGAAAACTTATGGTCGTAAGTATACAAAGATGCGGTACGTCTTGGATACGTGAATGGTAACTTACCACTTGGATTCACTTGACCGCACAATACATCGGCTACTGCTCTTCCTCCTTCATCTCCAGGAAGATAAGCCATAACCACTGCAGAGGCATATTCCTCGATGTCATGAATGATCAATGGACGATTGAAAGACAATACAAGCACCAATGGTTTACCAGACTTTGCCAATGCCTTTACTAAGTCTTTTTGTGCTTGTTTTAAGTTCAAGTCTTGTATGTCACCCGGCTTTTCTACTGAAGCTTCTTCTGCTAAACAGACAACAATATAGTCTGCGCCTTTCGCAGCCGCAACTGCTTTAGCCGTATTGATGTCTTTGTCTATGCTTGTTCCTTCTACATACGTTACTTTATCTTTACCGATATTATCTTGTAAAGCCTGAAGGATCGTTTTCTTTCCGGGTGTATGGAAAGAAGTATCTGCTCCCTGCCAGGTATGGGTCCAACCACCGTTTAAGGTATTCAGGTTGTTTGCCCCTGGACCTACTACCAATACTTTTTTACCGTTGGCTATAGGTAAGATGCTATCGTTGTTCTTCAACAACGTGATGGCTTCAGAAGCCGCTTCGTAACTGGCTTGTGAAAATTCAACAGAACCAAATTTAGGGTAACGTTCTTTTGGATAAAAAGGGTGTTCAAATAAACCCAACTTGAATTTCACACGCAGAATACGACGTACGGCGTCATCGATGCGTTCCATCGAAACTTGTTTTTCATTTACCAATTCAATCAGGTAATCAGAGAATTTATAATTGAAAGGTACCATGCTCATGTCTATCCCTGCATTGATGGCAATCTTCACCGCATCTTTTTCAGAAGAAGCTACTTTGTGAATCGTATGCAGCATCACAATGTCTTCCCAATCCGTTACAGCAAATCCCTGGTAGTTCAAGTCGCCTTTCAAAACTTCTGTCAACAAATGATAATCCGCATGCACCGGAGTACCGTTGATTTCAGAAGAGTTCACCATCAAAGTCAATGCACCTTGTTTAATAGCGCGTTCAAAAGGAACGAGGTAATATTCCTTTAGCAAACGCTCCGGCATTAAAATCGGAGTACGGTCTTTACCGTTGAAAGGAAAACTGTATCCTACAAAATGCTTCATACAAGCCGATACTTTTTCAGGATCAGAAATGCTGTCGCCTTCGTATCCTTTAATCATAGCAGCTCCCATTTCTGTTGCTAAGTATGGATCTTCACCAAATGTCTCAAAGAAACGAGACCACAAAGGCTGACGACCTAAATCCAAAACAGGAGAAAAATTCCAGGGTGTAGCAGATGCTCTGACTTCATAAGCGGTAATGGATCCTGACCTCTGCGCGAACGCCGGTTGCCAGGTAGCAGCAAGTGCCAGTTCTTGTGGAAACAAGGTTGCTCCAATGGTATAATTCGCTCCATGTATGGCATCGATACCATACAATACAGGAATCTTTAATTTTGTCTTGGTTGTTGCTTCAGTCTGTATGGTTCCGATGATGTCGTACCATTGGTCTCTGCTCATGGTATTTTGCACCACATTCAATACAGAACCTACTTTGTATTTTTGAATGGCTTTCTCTACTTTTTGAGGATCCAATTGAGGTCTTTCTCCTAAACTATCTTTGCACAAAACGCTCAATGTCAATTGCGTCATTTGTCCAACTTTTTCCTCTACAGTCATCTGAGCAATCAACTCCTCTATTTTCTTTTCTATGACTTGATCCCTTCCTACCGGAGCCTCTTTTTCTTTGGTAGGTTGACACGATTGAAAAAACAGCGGAGTCGTTGCTAAAAGCAAAATCAATTTCTTCATGGATTCTATGTTAAGCGTTTTGTTAAGTATTCTTCTGGCGGAGATAAGGAAGAAACAACAGCTTCTCCCTTTCACAGACTCTTTTGTACGGTAATTATCCTGCAACATCTACAAAAAAAGGCAAAATGTAAACTCTTTTTTTTCAACAAAAGGGCCTGATAAAAAACGCGTTGCGCTTAAAGACAGAGTTCTTTTATACACAAATAAGAAGGACTTCTGATACTTTAGGGAGAAATAAGAAATACGACAGCTAAACTCCGTGTGTTCAGTGCACCAAAAATCAAGTGGTTATCTTTTTAAACAGGAGCATTAAACGCAAAGTATGATACTGTTTCGCTAAGAATAATATTACGTTTAAATAGCTAAGTCTTTTATTTAATTTTTTTTTGCAGATGGAGGGATAGGATAGTTAAGGGAATTTGCGTTAGGGATTGAGCCATTGTTTGAGCTCTTCCCGCTTTTTCAGCGGGAAAGCCCGGCCGGTAACACACATAAATAGGCCGGATAAACATACTGCTCTTATCTGTTTATCTATGTGTCAATGTGCGGTGGGCGTCCAGGAAAAGAGCGAATTGGGAAAGACATTCTTATCAATTAACTCCGTAAGCATAAAGGATCCAAAATGTTTTTCCCAATTGCTTTTGGTGGCTGCCTTTTCTTTTGTTTCTTTTCTTTTGGCAGAGCAAAAGAAAAGAAAAAGGCTAGGATGAAAATCGAAATCATTAACAACTGATATTAACTATAATACTTTTCTATTTATATCTGCTATATTCGTCCGTCTATGAATTCAAAATTTGCCGGTCTGTTTCGCAAGCAACCCGTCTCTGCTAAAAGGGTCAGTGGACTTCATTCTGTATTGAACAAATGGGACATTACGGCGTTGGGTATTGCCGCCATAATAGGTGCCGGTATATTTGCCACCATAGGCAAGGCCGCTTCTGATGGAGGTCCGGCGGTTGTCTTCCTTTTTCTCTTTACAGCTGTAGCTTGTTTACTATCGGCCTTGTGTTATGCTGAATTTGCATCGGCTATTCCAAATTCGGGTAGTGCTTATACATACGCCTATGCAAGTATGGGCGAATTGGTTGCCTGGATCATCGGCTGGGATCTGGTCATGGAATATGCCATCGGTAATGTTGCCGTTGCCATTTCCTGGAGTGAGTACTTCACTACTTTTCTAGCAGGCTTTCACATCCATATTCCGGCTTGGTTGACCATGGACTATTACAGTGCCTACAAAGCTTATGAAACCGGAACGAAAGATGCCTTTTTACAGGAAGCCTGGTCTGCAGCTCCTGCATTGGGAAATATCAAACTCATTTTTGACTTACCGGCTTTACTGATCACAGCACTCATCACTTACATCACCTACATCGGCATCAAAGAAAGCAAGCGCGCCAGTAATGGGTTGGTGATTTTCAAACTACTGGTTTTGGTAGTCATCATTGCCATTGGTTTTGCTTATGTGCAACCGGAAAACTGGATTCCTTTTGCCCCCAACAAACTGGAAGGCATATTGAAAGGCGTATCCGCCGTGTTCTTTGCTTATATTGGTTTTGACGCCATCTCTACTACAGCGGAAGAATGCAAAGATCCTCAGAGAGATCTTCCTCTCGGAATGTTCTATGCACTGGGCATCTGCACAGTCTTGTATGTATTGGTATCACTGGTATTAACAGGTCTTACCCCTTACTACAATTTAAATGTGAGCGATCCTGTGGCCTTCGCCTTTAAATATGCCGGACTGGATTTTATATCTGGTGTCATTGCTTTCAGCGCCATCATTGCCATGACAGGTGTGTTGTTGGTTTTCCAATTGGGTCAGCCGCGCATCTGGTATTCCATGAGCAGAGACGGCTTGCTTCCTCCCATCTTCTCTCGTATTCATCCTAAGTTTAAAACACCTTCCTTTTCTACGCTTTTAACGGGTGCGGTTGTCGCACTTCCTGCTATGTTCTTAAACCTTACGGAGGTTACAGACCTATGCAGCATCGGAACCTTATTTGCTTTTGTGGTGGTATGCGCCGGAGTACTTTACAAGCCTCATTATCCTCAGGAACCAAAGTACAAAGTTTACTTCCTCAACTCCAGGTGGTGGCTTACGCCTCTTAGCATCAGCTATCTGGTATGGGAGTTCAGTTCACCAGAACTCTTGCAGCGTGTAAAAACATTTACTTTTACTCATAACGATCAATTTCTTCATATACTGTTTATTATCATTTGCTTCGTTATCACTATCATTGCCGTGATCAAGCAATGGTCGCTGATTCCTACCCTGGGTTTGCTGGTTAACCTCTACCTGATGAGCCAACTCGGCTGGACCAACTGGGCCCGCTTTTTTATCTGGCTTCTAATAGGCCTGGTCGTCTATTTTTTCTACGGACACAGGCATAGCCTTCTCAGAAAACAAGTTTAATTTTCATTGGGAACTTTACCGCCTGACATTATGTCATATCGAAGTGGTTTTGTATCTTTGTTTTAGATCTCATTCAAAGTGTTCAGCTTCATTATGACCAATTACTGACCACCGACAAAGACCACTATTTTATCCCATGAAACAACGCATTCAAGAAGTTGATTTGATAAGTGCTGAAGAAAAAGAAGCTTGTGAACTGCCGAGAATAACGGAAGATAAAAACACAGGCAGAAGCAGGAAGTTATACATCGAATCATACGGCTGTCAAATGAATTTCTCAGACAGTGAGATCGTCATGTCGATCATGCTGGAAAATGGATTTGATACCACTTCCAAACCAGAAGAAGCGGATGTTATTTTTTTAAATACATGTTCGATCCGCGACAATGCCGAACAAAAAGTACGTTTCCGTCTGAAGCATTTCAATGGCATCAAACGCAGACGTCCTGGCCTGATGGTAGGTGTGCTGGGCTGTATGGCCGAGCGATTAAAAACCAAATTACTGGAAGAAGAAAAAATAGTGGACATGGTCGTAGGACCAGATGCTTACCGCAGTTTGCCTTCCCTTATCAGGGAAGTAGATGACGGACACAAAGCAGTCAACGTTTTTTTATCCAAAGAAGAAACTTACGCAGACATCAGTCCTGTGCGCTTAACAGGTGACGGCTTAACGGCCTACATCTCTATTATGCGCGGATGCGACAACATGTGTTCTTTCTGTGTTGTGCCTTTTACAAGAGGAAGAGAAAGAAGCCGCGATGCTAAAACCATTGTTCAGGAAGCCATAGATTTATTTCAAAATGGATACCGTGAGGTCACTTTGCTGGGTCAAAATGTGGATTCCTATAAATGGGAATCTGAAGATCAAACAGAGAAAGTGAACTTTGCTCAATTGATGGAGATGGTTGCTCTTGTTCATCCGGACTTACGCATTCGCTTTAGTACTTCCCATCCTAAAGACATCACGGATGAAGTATTGTATACGATGGCTAAGTATGAGAACATCTGTAACTACATTCACCTACCTGCTCAAAGCGGTAATAACCGTATACTGGACCGCATGGCCAGAAATTATACGCGTGAATTTTATTTAGAAAAAATAAAAGCCATTAAACGCATAGTGGGTGAAGATTGTGGTATTTCTACAGATCTTATTATTGGATTTTGTGGAGAAACGGAAGAAGAACATCAGGATACCATAGCCTTGATGGCAGAAGTTGTTTACGACTATGCCTATATGTTTGCCTACTCTGAAAGACCCGGTACTCCTGCGGCTAAAAAATACGCAGATGATGTTCCGGAAGAAGTGAAGAGCAGACGGCTATCGGAAATCATTACCTTACACCGTGAAACAGCCCTGATCAAAAATAAAGCTTCTGTGGGTAAAACCATGAAAGTGTTGATTGACGGCGTTTCTAAAAAGAGCGATGAATTTCTAAGAGGACGTTGCAGCAATAACGCTGTAGTGCTATTCCCAAGAAAGAATTATCAAAAAGGACAATATGTGATGGTACGTGTTACGGATTGTAACACGGCTACTTTGTTTGGGGAAACAGTAGAAAACTAATCATGACGATACAAGAAGAAATACAAAGTATTAAACAACGCTATGGCATCATCGGCAATTCGCCGCTGCTCAACCATTCGATACAAGTAGCGATACAGGTCGCTCCTACTGACATGACGGTAATGATTACCGGTGAAAGTGGTAGTGGCAAAGAGTCGTTTTCAAAAATTATTCACAGCCTGAGTACCCGTAAACACGGCCCTTTCATAGCCATCAACTGCGGCGCCATACCAGAAGGAACGATTGATTCTGAATTATTCGGACACGAGAAAGGATCCTTCACTGGTGCACACGATGCACGCAAAGGTTATTTTGAAGTCACGGATAAAGGAACAATCTTTTTAGATGAAATCGGAGAATTACCTTTGGGTACGCAAGCTCGTTTGCTTCGTGTATTGGAGAATAAAGAATTTATCCGTGTCGGTTCTTCCAAGATTCAGAAGACAGATGTTCGCGTCATCACCGCTACACATCAAAATCTCTTGCAGTTAGTAGAGAAAGGTCGGTTCAGAGAAGATTTGTATTATCGATTGAACACCGTGCCTATCTTCGTCCCCCCGCTGCGTGACCGCGGTGAAGACATTGAATTGATTTTCCGTAAATTTTCTTTAGACTTTGCCGATAAATACAAAACCAGTCCGATTAAACTTTCCGAGGAAGCAAAAGCAGAATTGATCAAGTTTCGTTTTCCTGGCAACATCCGTCAGCTAAAAAACCTGGCAGATCAAATTTCGGTATTAGAAACAACCCGTGAGATTTCCAAGGATACACTTTTGAAATATTTGCCAACAGAAAGAACTCTTCCGGCTTTATTACGTGATAGCAAAGGCAATAATCAGGAAGACTTTTCCGAACGCGATATCCTTTATAAGATTTTGTTTGACATGAAAAAGGATGTTTCCGATTTAAAAAAATTGGTCAACACCTTGATGCAGGAAGGCAACTACAATCCGCAGTTGATGAAACAGCATGAGCAAACGCTGAATGATCATGAATACGAGACCAGCAATGAAACAGAGCAAGCCATCGCTTCGCCTGCCTACATGTTGCCAGAAAACAAGAAATCGCAACCCATCAACATTGACACCATTCAAGACATTGCTCACGAAGAAGATTACAAAGAATCTCTTTCCCTAAATGAAATTGAAAAGGAAATGATTGTAAAAGCATTGAAGCGCAACAAGAACAAACGGAAGTATGCCGCGAAAGACCTTGGCATATCTGAACGTACCCTATACCGCAAAATAAAACAATACGAGATCGAAGAAGATTAGAGACATGAAGACTCATTACTTATCCATTTCCATCCTTTCGTTCCTCTTGCTTTTGCTGAGTGGTTGTGGTGTATATAATTTTACAGGAGGAGCTATTGATCCTTCAGTTAAAACAATTAGCATTGCTGTTTTTTATAATGAATCAGCCAGTGGACCTCCTAACATGAGTCAGCTGTTGACTGAAAAAGTAAAAGACTACTACCAAAGCAACTCCAAACTGACTATCGTTCCGAATAACGGCGATTGGCAGTTGAGCGGATACATCAGTCAGTATACGGTAACTCCCCTTGCACCATTGGCCAATGAAACAGCGGCACAATCCCGGTTGACAATTGGAGTAAAAGTGGATTTTGTCAATACCAAAGACGACAAACAAAACTTCAGTCAGGTTTTTCCTTTCTATAGAGACTTTAATCAAACCCAATCCTTATCTTCTGTAGAATCAGAATTGGTCGATGCTATTTTAAATCAAATTGTTTTTGATATTTTCACTAAAACAACTTCAAACTGGTAGTTTATAAACTTGGATAAGTTCACATTCAATAGACTCATTGAAAATCCGGCATTGGTCAAGTCGGAACATGTGAAAGCACTACAAAAAATTGTAGAGGAATATCCTTATTGCCAGCCCGCCAAAATCTTGTTGACCAAAGCTGCAAATGCAGCCGGTCATATGAATTATGAAAAGTTTCTGCACGAGGCATCTGCTGGCATGCTGGATAGAAAGAAACTGAAGTACTGGATTTCTTTAACAGAAGAATCCGTGGCACCAGAATATACGGTCGTTCCAACTGCAATTGAGAAAACAACCTATCAGGCTAACGATTTAGAAAAACCAGCGGTACTCGAAATCAAACCGGCTGTCAAATCTTATAAAGGTCCGGACCAGGATGATATCCTACGCAATTTAGAGGAAACTCTCTCTGCCTTGCGACAGGCAAGAAATGTTGCTGCAGGCATCAACAAGGACAATTCAGAATTGGTATCTGTTCCCCAGGTCAATATCTTTGAAAAAGTATTACCCTTTGAACAACTGCCTTCCCCTGTAATAGAAGAGAAAGTTCAGGAGAACGAAATTGTAGAGGCAAAAGAAAAAAAGGAAGAAGAAAAAGTAGAAGAAAAGATTGTTCTTCAAAAACAAGAATGGATCAAGCGCGATAAGAAAGCCTTGCCACAAAGTTTGATCAGCGACTTCGTTAAAACGGAGCGTCCGCAAGATAAGAAAATCGAGTTGTTTGCCACACCTGCTGAAACAGAGTTTTTTGACTATAAAGATTTTACAGCCGTTCAAAAAAGCAACCACGACGAACGCCTGTCTAAAGACCAAGAGAAAATTGGGGAGATCGCGAAAGACTTTCCAAGTACAGAAGCTACTCCTCAACACATTGAAAGCAGCCAGTCCGGTGATATCATCAGCAGCAACCGAGAAGCAGATTTCCTGCTGAGCTACCTGGAACACAACAAGCGAAAACGCAGGCAAAAGAACATCAGCAAGGACAAGGTAAATTCGATTTTAAACAAATTTATTCAGGACGAACCTTCCATTACACCGGCTCAAAAAATGACCATTGCCCCGGTGGAAGATGACCTTTCCGAAACCAGCAGCCGACTCAATAGCCTTCCTGCTTCCGAGAATTTCGCCCAAATGTTGATTTTACAAGGAAAATATTCAAAAGCCATTGAAGTCTTTGAGGAATTAATATTGAAAAATCCAGAAAAAAGACCTTACTTTGTATCCCGAATTGAAGATTTAAAAAATAACCTATATTCCTAATGACACTTTTATTTTCTATTTTAATTATTATTTCCGCTGTATTGGTAGTATTGACGGTACTTGCTCAAAATTCAAAAGGAAACGGCTTATCCAATAGCCTAGGCGGTGCCAGCCAATTGATGGGTGTGAAACGTACAACAGACATCATCGAAAAACTAACTTGGGTATTTGCCATCAGCTTACTTACATTCTGCTTATGCATCAACTTGTTTGTAGACAGACCAGAAGCAAATGCTGAAGGTTCTGGAAGTATAAACGTAGACAGAGCAAAAGCTGCTAAACCTAAGCAAGCACCCGCACCAACAGAACAACCAGATTCATCATCTGCTGCACCTGCTGCTGACGACTCACTAGCAAGATAGTTTTAAGAAGCGCTTAGGCAGCTTCACTCAAACGTCTTACCAATAACCTCTTTGCTACCGGAATGATCGTTTCTTCTTCCGGTAGTTTTTTTTGTACCTCTATAGCGTATGTCGCTGGATTAGGAAGATCAGGATAGGATTTTAAAAGCGTCAACTTCACATTCTCCAGGGTATTCCAAGGAGCCCATTTGCGTTCTTCTACGAAGATCATGTGTAGCGCTCGGTATTCCGCACCGGAGGATTCAAACAAACTCATGGTAAAACGGAAGATCTTTAAAGAGGCTGAAGCACCGTTAACGACCATCAGATACCCTTCATTCTTATTGATCGGTGTCACTCCCACAGGATAAAAACCCATCTGTTTTTCCACTTCATCATAAAGAACTTTGCCCTGTTCTATTCCTTGTAAAAATAAAGGCTTGGCATACAGAACTACGTCTTCTATGATTTTCATTAATTCTCCATCCTCAAACAAGGAATGGTACTCAAAACTCAACTTGTCTAAGTCAGCCTTGACTATTTCTTTAGGAAACTGATCGCGGAGTGCCTGCTTACGATGATTAAACAGTTGAAGCTGCTCGTAATGCGTAATGAGGTCTGATAAACAGGGGAAAAGTTGGTAGGAGTTGAAACGCTTATCTACAGACTTTAAATAAGCCAATAAGGTGTATTTCTTGTATTCAAAGTCCACCAAACCATTAACAAGCCAATTTGAATCTAATTTGTCCATAATCACCTTCGTTTAGCTGTTACTTAAAAATAAATACTCTTTAGACCATTCGTATCATTTAATCCTATTTATCATTGATTTATTGGCCTAGGAAGCCAAAATGAAACTATTCTTTAACAAGATCATCATAGTAAAGAAACGGTATTTTATGTCAGATTGTTACCTTAAGATCGTATCTTTATGCCCACAATCCTACAAAAGCTGTCAAAATTTGTTGAAAGCCTGACATTATTTCTCGAAAGATAACGTGGCACAAAAAGTGACAAACAGGGATTAGAATAGTATTCAACACAACCAATAAAAACAATACATTATGTCAAAAGTAAGCATCAAGCCATTGGCAGATAGAGTTCTTATCGAACCAGCTGCAGCGGAAGAAAAAACAGCCTCTGGAATTATCATTCCTGATACAGCAAAAGAAAAACCTCAAAGAGGAAATGTTGTAGCCATCGGAACGGGTAAAAAAGACGAGCCCTTGACTGTAAAAGTTGGCGATACTGTTCTTTATGGTAAATATGCCGGACAAGAAATTACAGTAGAAGGTAAAGATTACCTGATCATGAAAGAGTCTGATATTTTTGCGGTTATTTAAGAACATCAATCCCCTCTTATCCATTCCATTTAAAATTTAAAAACATATTATGTCTAAAAATATTTTATTCAACAGCGAAGCACGCGAAAAGCTAAAAAGAGGCGTAGACGCTTTGGCAGACGCAGTGAAAGTAACATTAGGTCCAAAAGGAAGAAACGTAATTTTGGATAAAAAATTCGGTTCTCCTTCAATCACTAAAGATGGTGTTTCTGTAGCGAAAGAAATCGAATTGAAAGATCCTGTAGAAAACATGGGCGCTCAGTTGGTGAAAGAAGTAGCCAGCAAAACAGCGGACCAAGCAGGTGACGGTACTACCACAGCAACAGTTTTGACTCAAGCCATCTTCAATGCAGGGTTGAAAAACGTAGCAGCAGGTGCAAACCCAATGGACTTGAAAAGAGGCATCGATAAAGCGGTTATAGCTATCGTTGCCGATCTTAAAGCTCAATCTAAAAAAATCAACAACAATAAAGAGATCGCTCAGATCGCTACTATCTCTGCTAACAATGACGCAACAATCGGTGAAATGATTGCTGCAGCCATGGAAAAAGTGGGTAAAGACGGTGTCATCACGGTGGAAGAAGCTAAAGGTACTGAAACAGAAGTAAAAACTGTGGAAGGTATGCAATTCGACAGAGGTTATCTTTCTCCATACTTTGTGACCAACACAGAGAAAATGGAAACGGAATTTGAGCATGCTTACATCCTTATCTACGATAAGAAAATTTCTTCGATGAAAGAATTACTTCCAGTATTGGAGCAAGTGGTTCAAACAGGTAAACCTTTGGTGATCATCGCTGAAGACCTTGACGGAGAAGCATTGGCTACCTTGGTAGTCAACAAAATCAGAGGCGCGCTGAAAATCGCTGCGGTTAAAGCACCTGGTTTCGGTGACAGAAGAAAAGCCATGTTGGAAGACATTGCGGTATTGACTGGAGGAACAGTGATCAGCGAAGAAGGCGGTTACAAATTGGAAAATGCCAAATTGGAACACTTAGGGACTTCTGAAAAAATCATCATCGACAAAGACAATACAACGATTGTAAACGGAAGCGGTAAAAAAGAAAACATCGTTTCTCGTATCAATCAAATCAAAGCTCAGATGGAAAATACAACATCTGACTACGATAAAGAAAAACTTCAGGAGCGTTTGGCAAAATTGTCTGGTGGTGTTGCCATCATGTACATTGGTGCTGCAACGGAAGTAGAAATGAAAGAAAAGAAAGACCGTGTAGACGATGCTTTGCACGCTACTAGAGCTGCTGTAGAAGAAGGAATCGTTGCAGGTGGTGGTATTGCTCTTATCCGTGCGTCTAAAGCATTGGATAACGTTAAAACACTCAACGAAGACGAAAAAACAGGCGTAAACATCATCCGTATTGCTATCGAATCTCCTTTGAGAACGATCGTTAGCAATGCTGGATTGGAAAGCTCTGTCATCGTACAAAAAGTAAAAGAAGGGAAAGACGATTTCGGATACAATGCAAGAGAAGACAAATACGAAAACTTCTTCGCTGCCGGTATCATCGATCCTACGAAAGTAACTCGTTTAGCACTTGAAAACGCCGCTTCAGTAGCCGCTTTATTGCTGACCACTGAATGTGTAGTTGCTGATAATCCGGAAGATGCCGCTTCTATGCCAATGGGCGGAGGCGGAATGGGCGGAATGATGTAAGATATTCTGCATTAACTCAAGAAACTCCCGGCAAAACCGGGAGTTTTTTTTTGCTTATTGAGCGTGTAACATCTAACTTAGAATCATCGTATTGGAGTTCTTATAATGATTCATACAAATGTAGTGTCCGAATGGGTATATGAACATTATCTGTTCTACTTGTTCTTATGTATTGCAGATTGCGATTGTTTTATTTCTGATGAAGAAGTTCAGGAAATAAAACAAGAAGCTTTTAAACACTGGCCTTCCGGAAGTGTGAGTGCTCTGTATAAATCGGTTCACACCGAATTCATTTCTCATTCAGAAGAAGAAAAAACAAAATTCATAAGCGATAATGCGGCTCACTTTTTACGCACCCCTATCGTTCGCAAAAAAGCCATCCAACACCTTGAAAAAATGGTATCTACCCAAGACGGTGACAACGAGGAATATGTAATGTTTCGTTACATTCGTAAAGTCATCAACACCCTGAAATAATAACTTATTTTGATAAAAATAACCTCTTCTACACAGGCGCTTATATTCGATATCGATGGGACTTTGGCGGATACGATGTCTGTTCACTACGAAGCCTGCCAAATTGTTTGCCGCAAAAGAGGTTTTGATTTTCCCATAGATTATTTCTACGCCAAAGCAGGTATTCCTACTCTTTCTGTATTTGTTATGCTGATGAAAGATCTTCATTTGCCATACGACGGACTAGAACTCGGACACGAAAAGGAAGCGGTATTCTTAACTCTGATTGATAAAGTTACCCCTATGCCTGTTATAGCCGATTTAGCGAAGTCCTATTATGGGAAACTTCCTATGGCATTAGGAACAGGTGGAGGTAGAGAAGTTGCTACACGCATCATGCATGCCATTGGTATGGAAGATTTGTTTGAGGTGATGATCACTGCAGACGATGTAATGTTTCCAAAACCTCATCCCGAAACATTTTTGAAAGGCGCGGAGTTTTTGAAAATTGCACCGGAATATTGTTTAGTGTTTGAAGATGGACAGCCGGGTATAGATGCTGCCATTGCAGGTGGTATGCCGTTTATAGATGTAAGGCCGTTTACGCCGAAGGTCAGCTATTGATAGTGATCCGTGATCACTTGTAGTGGCATATTGGGTATGCAATAGTTCTATTGTAACTTCTAATTCATTTCTAAACAATTTATTAGCAGGACAATTTGAGATACAATCTACACTTCGCTCTGTTATACACTCTCAATATAGGGCGTGCCCCTTTGGGTCGGGCTATTCGCTGCAAGTCCTCGCTCTGATCAACCTTTAATTCGTATACAAACCTATTGGCTCGCTGTGGGCTTTTCGCTTCTATCCCTTACGCAAAAACACCAAGGCCTTGGAGTATAGAGCAAGCTGTTCTTTGAGTTGTTATGAAAATAAAACTCTTTCTCCGCTCTGTTTCTGTTTCTCGCTACTCCTGTATATACCGTTTCTCTTTATAAGCCAGCGCCACAAAAATAAATATCACAGCTACCACAAACATCATTGCCGCAAAAAATAAATAATACTGTACTCCGGTGAATATACTTTTTCCTGTTTCATCTGCAATGACCCAGTTGACCATAGCCGTAACAAAATTCCCTAATGAGATCGATAATAAGAATAAGCCCATGACCATTGACTTCATAGCATTTGGAGCTTGCGTATAAGAAAATTCTAATCCTGTACCATACACCATTACTTCTGCCACAATCAGAACAAAAAAAGCTAAAACCTGCCAACCTATGCTCGTCGTAATGCCACTATTCAAGCGCCATTCAATCCAAGCCACCATTAAAAAGGATAAGACAGTTATAAACATCCCTATAGACATTTTACGAAGCGATGTTAATGGAAAAAATTTACTGAGAGCGGGGTATAAATATAAGGTGAACAAAGGAACAAGAATAATCACAAACAAAGGATTGGCCGCTTGTACCTGATCAGGAAGCAATTCAAATTTCAGAAAAGAAAGGGCATCAATACCAAAGGACAAATCAACCATTTTATCCATGAAAGGACTCTTCGCCTGCAATACCCAGGCAGAAGCATTTTGTTCGTACAATGACCAGAAGAAAACGCAACAAGCAAAAATAGATAGTAGTCCCGCTATTGCTTTTGCTCCTTCTCTCGTGAATACTTCGGCTTTATATTTTGCCCAGCCTACTGCCGGCATTTTTTTATAACTGTTTCTTCCCATCCAAAAAATGATGGTGGCGATAAACATTAATATCCCAGGAATACCAAAAGCTACAGATGCACCGAAATACTGTAATACTAGTGGAATAAGAATGGTGGAAACTAAAGCACCGATATTCACCGCCATGTAAAAGTAATTGAATACCCTTTCTATGAGGTGATTATTCTTAGCGGTGAATTGATCGCCTAAATTTGCAGAAACACAAGGTTTAATCCCCCCTGACCCAATGGCTATCAATGTTAACCCAATGGCTAATCCCAAACGAGTATCATTCAGCGAAAGGGCTAAATGGCCTAAACAATATACCATAGAAAGGGTCATTATGGTTTTATATTTCCCCCAAAAAGCATCGGCTATAAATGCTCCTATAATAGGAAAAAAATAGACTCCCATGGAGAAGGTATGGTACCAAACTTTACTTTCTTCGTCTCCCATGGGTGCTTTATTGCCAGCACTGTCCATTAAATATTCGGTCATAAACACCGTTAAAATAGCCCGCATACCATAATAGCTAAATCGCTCAGCTATCTCATTACTAATAATATACGGTATGCCAGAAGGCATTTTATCGCATCTCACTTCTTCAGCCATTTGTCTTATTAGAATTATATTTTCATAAGTATAGGGATTTTTAGAAATTATTCATACATTTGCACAAAGAAAAGCGGAATTAGCCTTACCCGGCCATCGTTTTAATTCAATTAATAGGTTGAGCTGATCATTTTACTTCTAGTTCAACGCCGGGTCATTTAATTTCCGGTGTGAACATATTATGGAAGAGATTATCTCGACAATCGGTTTCGAAGGACTAGGTCTTTCTGAAATCGCCCTGCAAGCTATTGAAAAAGCTGGCTACACTACCCCTTCGCCTATACAATTACAGGCGATCCCCGAAATCTTAAACGGTCGTGACATCATTGGTCAGGCTCAAACAGGAACTGGTAAAACAGCTGCGTTTGGTCTTCCTGCCCTTGAAAAAATCGATATTGAAGACAGAAGCACACAAGCGTTGATCTTGTGCCCTACTCGTGAACTTGCCTTGCAGGTTTGTAACGAACTAAAAAAACTATCTTACGGTAAAAGAGGATTGTCTATCGCTGCTGTTTACGGCGGTGAGTCGATCATGAATCAAATCAAAGACTTGAAAAGAGGCGTGCACATTGTGGTAGGTACTCCAGGTCGTGTGATTGATCACTTGGAAAGAAAGACATTGCAATTGGACGGCATCAAAATGTTTATTTTGGATGAAGCCGATGAAATGTTGAACATGGGTTTCAGAGAAGACATTGAACATGTATTGACTCAGGCACCTAAAAACAGACAGACCATTTTGTTCTCGGCAACAATGTCTGCTCCGATTCTGAACATCACAAAACGTTTCTTAAATGATCCGGTGCATGTGAAGATCACTAAAAAAGAAGTTACTGTAGATACTATTGAACAATGGTATTACGATATCTCTTCTTCCAATAAATTGGAAGCCATGACTCAATTGTACGATTTGAACGAATTGAAATTGTGTCTTGTGTTTACCAACACGAAGAAGAAAGCAGACGAAATTTCTGAAGAACTAAGAGCTTACGGATATAAGGCAGAAGCTTTGCACGGTGACTTAAAACAAAGCGCACGTAATGAAGTCATGACGAAATTCCGTAACGGTCATATCAACATGTTGGTAGCTACAGACGTTGCTGCTCGTGGTATTGATGTGAACGATGTAGACGGCGTATTCAACTACGACTTACCTCAGGATCTGGAAAACTATGTTCACCGTATCGGTAGAACAGGTAGAGCAGGTAAAACAGGTAAAAGCTTTACCTTCTTCTTACCAGGAGAGCGTTACCGATTGAAAGAATTGGAACGTTTCACTAAATCTCCTTTGAAGCGTGGTGATGCCCCTTCTAAAAAACAATTGGTCGACTTTAAGAAAACGAAGTTAGTTGATAAAATCAACGCGTTGGCTGCAACAGATGCTTTGAAACCATTCGAAGCATTGTTGGAAGAATACGTAGAAAAAGGAATTGACTTAAAAGTATTAACTGCCGGTTTATTGCAAATGGTATTGAAAGATATCTCTACAGTAGAACCAGAAAGAAGACCTCGTAAAGAAGGTGCTTATTCTGAGCGTGGTGGAAACGATCGTTTCGGTGATCGTAGAAGCAGCGGTGGAGATCGTGACAGCAGAGGCAGCGGAGATCGTTTCGGTGATCGCAGAAGTTCTGATCGCAACAGCGGTAGTTCTGAACGCAGCAGCGGAAGTCGTTTCGAAAGCAGAGACAGCAGACCAGGCAGCAACGAAAGAAGAGAAAGAAGCGGTGGTTATGAAAGAAGAGAAGGTGGAGAAAGAAGAGAAGGCGGAGAGAGAACAGAAAGAGCTCCTCGTCCTGAACGTTCTGAATCGAGACAACCGGATGCTAACATGGCTCGCGTATTGATCAATCTTGGTCACCGTGACTATGTAAAACCGAGAGACATCGTTGGAGCTTTAGCGGGTGAAACAGGTATCAAAGGAAGCGATATCGGTCACATCGACATCTTCGATAAACATTCTTATGTTGACATTCCTAAATCTGATATCGATCGTGTACTAGACGGAATGAGAAACAATACCATTAAAGGTAAAAGTGTTAGTCTAGAAGTACAACAGTAAAAAAAGCAACAATGCACCTCTTTTATTCCAAGGGTTTTTCACAAAACAATCCTGTACTGGATGAAAAAGAAAGTCATCATGCCATCAATGTCCTGCGTCTACAACGCAACGATAACATAGCTATTACTGACGGTGCTGGAAATTTATTTCACGGAGCAATCCAGGAAGTAAATAAAAAAAGTTGCCAGATATTAATCAATGAACAGAAGCCTTTGGTTGCTAACGCAGCCAAAGGCTTTCATTTAGCAGTCTCTCCTACCAAATCCATAGACCGTATGGAATGGATGGTGGAGAAATGCACCGAACTGGGAATCGGCAGCATTACTTTTTTGAAAAGTCGTTATTCTGAACGCAAAGAAATTAACCTTACAAAATTGGAAGCCATCGCAGCAGGTGCCATGAAGCAATCACAGCGCAATTACCTGCCGACTTTATTCCCCATAATTCCTTTTGCAGAATACTTGCAGAAGTCCACTGCAAACATCCAATTTATAGCTTGTCAACACGAATCCCTTTCCATTGATCAATGGACAAAAAAAACAGATAAACATAAAAACAACTGTATCTTAATAGGTCCGGAAGGTGGTTTTTCAGAAGAAGAAGTTATATTGGCACTGCAAAAACAAGTACATCCTATTGCTTTGGGAGAACAGCGTTTACGCACAGAAACCGCTGCCCTTGCGGCCTGTCATTTGATGAACATATTTACGCTATGAAATATTACGTACTCACTGTAAGCTTGCTTTGCCTTTTTTGTACGAATGCAGTGCTGGCACAACCACCCGCTTATCGCATTGCAAAATTAAAATACAGCGGAGGAGGCGATTGGTACGCCAATAAAACTTCTTTACCCAACCTGATCAGTTTTTGTAATAAAAGTCAGCGATTCAACATTGCCGAAGAAGAAGAAATTGTAGAAGTGGGGAGTAAAGAATTGTTTCAATACCCTTTCATACACATGACCGGACATGGAAACGTGGTGTTTTCGGATGCCGAAGCACAAAATTTGAGGCAATACCTTATCAGTGGCGGATTTCTCCATATTGATGACAATTATGGGATGGATAAATTCGTTAGATTAGAACTGAAGAAAGTATTCCCCGAATTAGAATTGGTTGAAATACCTTTCAACCACCCCATTTATCATCAACGCTACCAGTTCAATACCGGCCTTCCAAAGATCCACGAGCACGATGGAAAGGCACCTCGCGGTTATGGCATCATCTATCAGGGAAAACTGGTTTGTTTCTACACCTACGAATGCGATTTGGGGAATGGTTGGGAAGATAAACAGATCTATAACGACCCCGATGAAGTGAGATTAAAAGCGCTACAAATGGGGGCTAATATTTTGTCTTTTGCTTTTACCGCTAATTAAAAAAATGGATTACAGTAAACTTTGTGTGCCATTTATATGTTATATTTGTACCACTAAATAAACCCACAACTGTGACTATAATCTTAGTATTCTTCGTTCTTCATTGGTACTTATCGTTGTTTAGTCAAACATTCTTTTTGCATCGTTATTCGGCGCATGGAATGTTTAAGATGAACAAATTCTGGGAAAAGTTCTTTTACGCTTTTCTTTACATCACACAAGGTTCTTCTTATTTGCAACCTCGTGCTTATGCCGTGCTTCATCGCATGCACCATATGTACAGTGATACCGAAAAAGATCCACACTCCCCGCATTATTCTAACAATGCTTTCCAAATGATGTGGAAGACAAAAGACATCTACTCTGGTATTGCAAAAAAAACAAATACAACAATTGAAGAGAAATTCTTGAAAAATCTTCCTGAATGGAAATTAATTGACAACATGGGAGATCATTGGTATTCTCGGGTAGCTTGGGGAACAGCATATGTATTGTTTTACATTGCCTTCGTGCCTGCCAGTGCCTGGTACTTATACCTATTGCTGCCGATACATTTCCTGATGGGTCCAGTACACGGAGCTATAGTGAACTGGTTTGGTCACAAAATGGGTTATGCTAACTGGGATAACAAAGACAAGTCTAAAAACACATTAGTGATGGACATACTATTAGGTGGCGAATTGTTTCAAAACAACCACCATAAATATGCCGCTAGAGCAAACTTTGCTTCCAAATGGTATGAGCTTGATCCCACCTGGCCAGTGATTAAATTACTGAGCTGGTTACGTATTGTTAAATTGAGTTACAAACCGGATAGCACACCGTTTTAATATTCCTATAATCATAAAAAAGCCCTGCAGAGATTCTGCAGGGCTTTTTTTATGATTGCACCAAAAGGCTATTACACTGACTACCCAAAATTGAAAAGTGCTTAATTGTATTCATTAGTGCCATCTCCTACTCACCCTAAAGGCAGTTAAAGCGAGTCAGGCAGCTTATGGTTTGTTCATAGCTAGTTGTTAACTGTAATTCTTTCTAAGCATCTATAGCTACTCCAACTCTATCCGAACACCTTGCGAGTTACTGTTATGAAATACTGCAATGTTCTTAACATCTATACCACTTGCTTGGATCTTAATTGGCTTAAATAAATCGTTCTTATTATTATAGTTAATGTATAATTCTATGTTGTTATTCTTCATAGCATATCTTCTGCCATTCACAACAATTGAAGAATCTGACGGAACTTCTTTAGTATGGAGTAATACAGAAAACGACTTATAGGTAGAGTAATAAAACACTTGCACACTATCGGCATAGACTGAAGATTCCACTGTATAATCAGGCATACTATCTATTCTTGCCAGCGCGAAAAAACGATCTACTGTTTTTCTATTGTGTCCATAATTTAGATAATAGTAATTGCTAATCTTATCGGTGTTCTTCTGTATGGAATCAGAGAACAACCTTGGTGCATAAATCTTCTTTCCTGATTTATGATAGAAATAATCAGACCAATCAAACACCTGTCCAAACATGGTACTGATTTCAGAGTTCTCCTTATACAATTGCGGAGCATAAATAAAAGAGTTCGCAGGTATCGCTTTAAAAGCTTTAGTTTGTGTTAATTCTTCAAATGCTTGAAA
>JACMQM010000102.1 GCA_014376985.1 Cytophagaceae bacterium
ACCGGCTTGATTAAGGTATTGATTGTGTTCCAAATCTATATCAATGCCATCAACGCCATAGGTTTGTATGATAGCTTTAACTTTGCTTACGAATGTGTTGACTTCTGTTGCAGTACTTAATTTAAAGGAACCGTTTGCGCCACCTATGCTCATCAATACTTTTCTTCCTTCTGCCTGTACAACAGGGATATCAGCAATTAGTAAAGAATTTTGCCTGGCATAAAAACTCAGGTTGTCAACGGTATTGTTGAGATAGTTCTTATCTCCTCCATCGGCTTCAAAGAAAGAGAGGCAAATGACGTTATAATTACTGTTTACATCCTTTAAACGGATATCTGTGCCCCAGGAAGATTGATAGTAACCTACCAGAACTTTACAAGGCAATTGAGCAAAACTGCTTCCGCAAAGGATAAACAATACTAAAACAAATGTGGTACGTAAATAAACTATCTCTCTTTTCATCTGTCTGGAATTATACGATGAATAAAAATATTAGATTTTTTTTAGAAAAAATTTGCATATTCCGGCATTACCTTCGCATTTTGCGAACAGGTCGTAAACGCTTTATTTAAGCGGTAAATGCTGAATATGCAAAGTGAAAACCTTATTTTGCAAAGTCGTTAGATAAATTCTATTACATTTTTGATTAAACTCAAGCACATGCCAAATAAAAAACTGATTACGATCTATCTAATCGCAACCGCGATGGTCGTCTTAATCATTGGCGGTTTACTCTATAGAGAAGATTCACTCGTTGTTGTTCCTTTTTCTGCTTCCACTATTGCATTGGATACTTACCACGAAGAAGGTCCTGTGTTTTCTCAAACATCTTGCAAGCGCACCGACAAAGGAATTGTTTTTAACTATACCTTATCTTCTGCTTTTCCTGAGCCTTTTGCTGCTGTTTATTGGGAAGATACTGCCTCTCCAAAACATCTTTACGATGCTTCTACCTATGATATGCTGGAATTACGTATGCACGCTGTCAAAGGCACTCGTATTCCCATTACATTCAGAGTATCTAAAAAATTGGTGTTTGGGAAAGATACCGCAAGCATTATACCTTATGTTTTGGTCGTGGATCACTCAGGCAGAGACACGACTTATAAACTTCGTTTGAGCAATTTCAAAGTGCCGAGCTGGTGGTTGCGTTTGTATAAAATTCCGGAAACTGATTTTGAAAAAGCTGACTTGGCTCACATCGGTGATTTTGTTATAGGAAGCTGTCAGGCTTTAGGACCTGAGATCCCGGATACGGTCACCATTAATAATGTGCGCTTCGTTGCTTCAAACCGCACCTTAATTATTTCAATATGTTGCATTTTGGGTGTGTTGCTCGCTGCAGGACTTTATATCAATCTGTGGAAGAAAAAACAAGTCAATAGTTTACAGATTGCTTATACGCCGCTGCCTTTATCTGAAACACACAGCGGTGAGTTTGGGAAAATCGCGGACTTCATCGCGCAAAATTATCCTAACGCAGAACTCAGTCTTACAGATGTGCAGAATGGCGTAGGGATCAACGGCAAAGCCATTTCCAGACTAATCAAAGAAAATTTACACATCTCTTTTACGGATTATCTCAATCAATTACGCATCACAGAAGTAAAGCGTCTATTGAAAGAAACAAAATTGCCGATTTCAGATATTGCTTATAAAGTAGGCTATAACAACATCTCACATTTTAACAGGGTGTTCAAAGGCATTACAGGTATGACACCGAAGGCGTTTAGAGAAGAAGCGGTTTAAATCTATATTCCATTTAACAAAAATGGTGATGGATAACGACTCCAAACACTCAAAAAAACGATGCCTTGCCACTTGGCTGATTATTGCTGCAATTCATGAGGCTTTATCATTTGCTCTAAGTACTTTTGTTTTTCTAATACTTTTTATGAAACAGGCACTTTTTCTGATTCTCGTTTCCACTTCACTTTTTTCTTCCTGCAAGAAAAAAGAAGATATTCAAGTGGCAGACGAATTAAAATACAAAACTGACTTCTCGGAAGACTATTATACATGGATTAGCGATGCTACACATGAAGTGACTCCTGGCACGAATGGGTTTTACCGGATGACTCAAAATCAAGAAAACTATCAGAGCTGGGGAATTGCTCCTTACTCTACGATCAATTATAATTATTCAATCGGTGCAGATGTAAAACTGTATGCCAGTGCGCCTTATTTTGGAGGAGTTGGACTACTTTTTAATTACAAAGACAACGATCATTATTACGCTTATTACATTAGGAACGATGGTACGGTATATGTGTTTAAAAAATCAGGAGCTGTTTTTAGTAACCTGGTGAATCCTACTTATTCCGCTGCCATTAAAAAAAACAGTGGTGCCTCTAATCGTGTCGAAGTGAGACAATCTGGTTCATATGCTACGTTCTATGTAAATGGTAACAATGTAGGAAACTGTAACGCACCTAGAGGAGATGGGTTAGTATCTGCCGGTGTAGCTTTAAGTACTGCTGCTTATCCTTATTTTACGCCTTTGACAGGTGACTTTGATAATGTAGTAATTAATAAAATACAATAGGACTTTCTATTCAAACCTGATGAAATCATACCTGATTATTTTTATATGTCTATGCATTCTTTCCAGTTGTAAGAAAAAAGAAGACGCTCCTCAGCCGGTTCCAGCAGATAAACTCCTTTATGAAACTACTTATGCGGATGCCTCCTGGACAACGCGTTCTACCAGTAAATCCGCTTCTTCGTATAATTCAGAAACATTCCGCATCGCTATAGACACTGTCAACTGGATGGCTTATGAATTAGCGCCCTACTATGAATTAGACAATATGTATGCCGTTCAAGTGGATGTCAAACTTTCTCTAACAGATAACACCAAATTAGGCTATGCAGGATTTATATACAATTATATAGACACGGACAATTATTGCGTCATGCAACTATGTAACAACGGAACTTTCTTTGCCTACCAAGTTAAAATGGGAACGGGAATACAATTATTTTATAATACAGTTTCGAAAGATTTGAAAAAAGGCCCTGACCAAACCAATACTATTGCTATCAGACAAGGAAATAATTCACAAGAGTTTATCCTTAATGGCATTTCGCAAGGCACTTTCCCTTTTAAACAAGAACGTGGCTATGTTCGAGTAGGAGTGCTGGCTACGACTTATCCTTCTTATTATACTCCTCTTGTAGCTACATTTGACAATTTTGTAATCAAAAAAATATATTGATGGCGAAAAGTGTCCTTATGCTATTTTTATTCATCGTGCCGTTTTTTTTGAAAGCACAAACCATAGAGGATGATTCATTGACTTCAGACGCTATAGATAGCGTCATCAATCAATTTCGTTTAGATAAAACGAAATTGATATTTACAAAAAAAGGTGGGCTCATCATAGACTCTACACAGTTTCGAAAAGCTGCTTATACACCGAATAACAAAAATATTAAAATCACCTATGCTGATTACACCAGCATCACACTAAAGGGAGATGACTTTTGGGGACTGATTACAGACTTCGGTCAATGCCAGCGTTTTTACAAGGGTAAATCCTATATCGTCTGGCATGCGAAAGCCCCTTATATCTATAGAGACTATGCCGCTTCGGACCGTAAGATCAAATACTTTTACAGTAAAACACTGCTTAGTGAGATTGTTCCTTTAACGAAAGAGAATATCTATGAAATTGCCGATGCTAAAACGATTGAGCAATTGCAGGCCTACTTGAAAACACACAACATAGAAAAATCGAAAGATGGTGGGCCCTCACTGCCCGCAGAAGCTCATCTGTTCGAAGATGAAGAATGGTTTACGCCCAGTGATTTCTTTTTGTTCCACGCTCAAATAGCCATGGCGATATTGGAAGTTTTGGCGGCTATAAATAAATAAACTATTTGTTCTCCGAAATAAATTGCTCCACTGCACTCAGTGTAATCTGCTCGTCTAATAAAGCTTTCGCAAAGACAGCACCCTTCAATCCTGCAGCCTCCAGCTTTTTTATATCATCCAATGATTTGATGCCTGTGGCAGCAGTAAAACTAATCGCTGGATATTGCTTAATCAAGGGCTCATAACGAGCAATCGCCTTATCTACAGACCAGCCGTGCATCGCACACTTTATAGTTTTTACACCTTGTTCAGAAAAATACTCTATAACCTGCTCCAGCTCCGTTTCTTCAATTTTTCCATGTTGACGATACAGTACTTTGCCTTCAATAATATCCAGACTCAACACAATTTTTGAAGGGGTGAATGTCACCATCCAGGAAGTAAAAATTTCCTGGTTAAACTCCATCACAGAAGCAGCCAATATGCGGTCAGCGCCATGCTCAAAGGCTAAGCGAAGATCTGCTTCTTTCTGAATGCCTCCTCCGAAATCTACTTTCAGGGAAGTAAAACCCGAAATTTTGTCCAAGGCATCCGTGTCTACCACTTTGCGTTGTCCCAACCCTTCCACATCCGTCAGCACGATGCGTTGAATACCCGCATCCTCCAGCTTCATAGCCCAATCTAACGGATCATGGTTATAAAGCACCAGGTCATTAGGATTATATCCGTTGATGCGTACTACTTTTTTATATTTTACCGAAATAGCAGGGATGAGCTCTATCATGGCTTTATGGTTTTATCCTTGTTTCACAAAAGATACAAATTCTTTGATGTCTTTTTCCAACAAATGGCTATTTCCAAGCATTTTTATAAAGGCACTGCCGATAATGGCGCCATTGGCATATTTGCAAGCTTCCGAATACGACGCATGGTCTTTGATATTGAAACCAATCAGGGTTGGATTGTTGAACTTCGCTTTTTTAATACGCTCGAAATATTCTTTCTGTCCGTCCAGATCCTTGGCTTCATTACCGGTTGTACTTGCTGTAGATACCACATAAATAAACCCTGAGGAAGTTTCATCAACGTATTTCAATCGTTCTGCTGATGTTTGGGGCGTCACTAGGAATACCATGGACAAATTATTTGCTTCAAAAAGCTTCTGGTATTTTTCCTTGTATTCGTCTATAGGTAAATCAGGAAAAATCATACCATCTATACCGATTGCACTAAGATCTTTAACTAATTCCTCTACACCATACTGCAAAGCCGTATTGATATAGCCCATCAAGATGACAGGAATGTGAATCTCATCACGAATACCTTGTAACTGTTGCACGATTTTCTTCAACGTAATACCATTGTTCAATGCCACATCATTACTTCCCTGTATAATCGGTCCGTCTGCAATAGGATCAGAAAAAGGAATACCAATCTCTACCATGTCCACGCCAGCGTCCTGCAAGGCTTTCAAGATAGTGCGTGTATCTTCCAACTGAGGGTATCCCGCGGTGAAGTATATATTCAGCAACCCTTCTTTTTTGGTGGCGAAAAGCTGCGTCAATTTATTATCTATGTTTGTACTCATCATTTTTCTAATTTTTAAATTATTCTTACTGATCACCGACAACTGTCCACTGACCACTTATTTCGTGAATTCATCCTTACGCGTAATGTACGTCATCATGTCTTTGTCGCCGCGTCCAGATAAATTGATCACTATGACATCTTCTTTTTTCACGGGTAGATTTTCCAATACCGCTACAGCATGCGCCGATTCTAAGGCAGGTATAATGCCTTCCAGCTTACTCAATAACATCGCCGCTTGAAATGCCTCTGCATCTGTCACACTGTAAAATTTAGCGCGACCTGTTTCGAATAGGTTAGCATGCATCGGACCAATACCGGGATAGTCCAATCCGGCAGAAATGGAATAAGGCTCCGTAATTTGTCCGTCTTCGGTTTGCATCAACAATGTTTTCGAACCATGAATAACACCTGGCTTACCCAGAAAAGTGGTCGCAGCTGAATGCCCTGAATACACACCTTGTCCCGCGGCTTCAACGGCAATCAGGTTTACGTCTTTCTCATTCAAATAATGGTAAAATGCACCGGCTGCATTGCTTCCTCCGCCCACACAAGCAATCACATAATTCGGATTAGGTGATCCCGTCTTATCAATCAACTGCTCTCTCATCTCTTCCGAAATCACGGATTGAAAACGTGCTACCAAATCAGGATAAGGATGTGGGCCCACTACAGACCCAATGATATAATGCATATCTACAGGATTGTTGATCCAATGGCGCATGGCTTCATTCGTGGCGTCTTTTAATGTTTTGCTTCCTGAGTTGGCCGGTACTACGGTTGCGCCTAACATTTTCATGCGTTCTACATTTGGCTTTTGACGTTCTATGTCTACCGCTCCCATGTAAATGGTACATTCCATTCCCATTAAAGCACAGACTGTAGCAGTAGCCACACCGTGCTGACCGGCACCGGTTTCAGCAATGATACGAGTTTTGCCCAAACGTTGCGCCAACAAAATTTGTCCGATTGTATTGTTCACTTTATGTGCACCGGTATGGCACAGATCTTCCCGCTTCAGGTAAACGGTAGTATTGTATTTAGCAGATAATCGTTTAGCCAAATACAAAGGTGTTGGACGACCCACATAATCACGCAATAAATCATCCATTTCAGCTTTAAAACTTTCTTCCTGAATAATATCGAGGTAGCGGTTTCTTAGCTCTTCCACGTTAGGCACCAACATTTCAGGGATATAAGCTCCACCGAAATTCCCATAAAATCCTTTTTTGTCTACTTGATAGTTCATAGTATTTAGTCGTTAGTGGTTAGTCGTTAGTAGGCAAACCATGATTCAGTTTTTTCTTAAGCTCTTTTATTTTTTCAATGTCTTTCAATCCCGGACTTATTTCGAAGCGGCTGTTAACATCAATCGCCCAGAGTGGTTTGTCCAACACAAATTCCGGAATGGGCAATTGTTCAATTCCGACGCCACCGCTTAAGAAAAACGGTTTGCCGGAAGGATAATCTTTCAAAAGATTCCAGTCAAACAGTCGGCCGGTTCCTCCCCATGCAGCGTCTGCGGTATCGAAAAGGAAATAATCACATACGTTTTCGTAACGTTCCAATACTTTCCAACCTATAGCAGACCCCACATGTACCACTTTGATTATTTGTAATCCTGATGCCTTCAGTTCAGCACATAATTCAGGCGATTCTTCTCCGTGCAATTGTACAGCGGTCAAACTATATTGTTGTGTGATTCTCCTTATTTCTTCTGCACTTTCATTGACAAACACTCCTGTTTTTACAATACTTGCAGGCAGCGATACCAAAACTTTTGCATCCAGTATTTCACCTGCATAACGTCTAGAAGGACCGTAGAAAATAAAACCCATATAATCGGGCAAAAGCTTTGCCAGCGCGAGAATGTTTTCACTCTCTCGCATGCCGCAGACTTTTAGTTTTATGTTTCTATTTCCTGTCATATTGTTTCATTCCATCGGTAGAGACACAATGCATTGTGTCTCTACTGGTTTTTTAATGCCTGATACCTCGCCACAAATTCCGCCATCGCTTTCCCCGGATCCTGTTCCTTCATGAAACGCTCACCCATGAGAAATCCCTTGAATCCTGCTTTGCCGAGGGTTGCTAAATCTTCTGGCGAATCTAAACCGCTTTCTGAAATTTTGATGTAACGGTTTGGAATGAGTTCTGCCAATTCCAATGAATTATTAATGCTTACTTCGAAGGTTTTCAGATTGCGATTGTTGACGCCGATGACATCCACTTCGTCAATGAGATTCGCCAGCAATTCTTCTTTATTATGAACTTCCAACAATACTTCTAAATCTAATGAATGTGCAAACTTAGCCAATCGCTGAACTTCCTCCGGCGTAAGGCAGGCAGCGATCAGTAAGATGATGTTCGCGCCCCAGGCTTTCGCTTCCAGGATCTGGTATTCGTCGATCATGAAATCTTTCCTTAGCAATGGGATCTTTACGGCTTTACGTGCTGCTTTCAAATCTTCTTCCGATCCGAAAAAGAAATCTCTATCCGTCAATACCGAACAAGCCGATGCGCCGGCTAATTCATATCCTTTAGTAACGAGGTCTGGTTTTACCTTATCGTTGATGATGCCTTTAGAAGGAGAGCCCTTTTTAAATTCAGCAATGATGCCTGTTTTATTTAAAGCAATCAAATGCTGTTTCAAGGATAGATTGACCAATGCAGGATTGATCAATTGCTCCAATTGAGTAGTGCTTACTTTGATTTTGGCTTCCGCGACTTCTGTTTTTTTGCGGTCAATGATTCTATCGAGTACGCTCATAAATTATGCGTTGTTTTCCATTAATGTTTTGAAGGCTGCGTAAGCTTTGCCGGATTGTATAGATTCACGGGCAACTTCTACGGCATCCAACATGCTTGTTCCAGGCTTTGCACATACAATAGCGGCAGCAGCGTTGGCCAATGTTACATCGTTTTGCGCCTTTGTACCTTTGTTTTGTAAGATGTTCAAGAAAATATTCGCACTTTCTTCCACGTTGCTGCCACTCTTGATTTCATCGTGTACAAAAGTATTCATGCCCAAATCCTGAGGTCTATAAATTTGTTCCCCACGATTGGTGATCAATTTGAACGGTGCCGTCAGCGAAATTTCATCGTAGGTATCTAAAGAATGAGCTATGCAATATCTTTTATCCGTCTCTGCATAAATATAGCCATATAAACGAGCCAACTCCAGACTGAATACACCCACCATTTGTTTTTTCACAAAAGCCGGATTGATCATCGGCCCCAGCATGTTGAAGAATGTTTTTACACCCAGTTCTCTACGAATCGGTGCTACATTTTTCATGGCTGGATGAAACAACGGCGCATGCAGGATACAGACTTTCGAACGTTCGATTTGTTTCTTCAGCACAGCAATGTCACTGGTAAATTTGTAACCCAGAAATTCCATGACATTCGAAGAACCGACCGGAGAAGAAACTCCGTAATTACCGTGCTTGGCCACATAGATACCTGCACCCGCGGCTACAAAAGAAACGGTAGTAGAAATATTGAAGGTGCTTTTTCCATCTCCACCTGTTCCGCACAAATCCATCGGATCAAATTCTGATACCGGCACTGGAATACATAATTCCAGCATGGCATCACGAAAGCCAGACATTTCATTCACTGTCACACTGCGCATCATGAAAACGGTCATGAATGCGGTAGTCTGAGAAGCATTGATCTCTCCTTTCGCAATGCGGAGCATAGCTGTTTTGGCGTCTGCTCTGCTCAGCGATTTATGTTCGATCAGTTGTTGTAAAACTTCTTTCATGGCTTAATGCTTTAACCAGTTCAAGACCATTTGTTCTCCGTGTTCTGTTAAAATAGATTCCGGATGAAACTGAACGCCTCTTACATCATAAGTTTTATGGCGTAACGCCATGATCTGACCTTTCTCGTCCACTGCTGTAATTTCCAGATCCGATGGAAAATCTTTATTGGCTACCGCCCATGAATGGTAGCGTCCTGCCTTGAACGTTGCTGGCAATCCTTCAAAAGTAAGATCGGAAGGAACTGTCACTTTAATGTCTGTAGCGATTCCGTGGTATACTTTATCCAGGTTAATCAACGTGCCACCGAATACTTCCCCAATGGCTTGCAATCCCAGACACACGCCGAAAATACTTTTTGTTGGCGCATAGGTACGGATCACTTCATGCAGGATACCCGCTTCTGAAGGAATACCCGGACCAGGTGACAATAATATTTTGTCGTACGCAGCAATGTCAGCCAACGGAATCTGATCGTTGCGGTATACTTCTAGGTTTTTATACCCCAATCCTTTTATATAATGTACCAGGTTATAAGTAAAAGAATCGTAGTTGTCGAAAACCAATATTTTTGTGTTTGCTTTATCTGTGCTCATGGTCTTGGATCGATTAAATGGTAACAGCCTTTTCGATGGCTTTTTTTACAGCGGCCAATTTGTTGTGCACTTCCTGCAATTCACTTTCTCTGACAGAAAGATCCACTACACCTGCACCGGCCTGATAATAGAGTTGGTTGTATTTACTCAAAATAGAGCGGATCATAATGGCGTGATTGAATTCTCCATTGAAACCAATATATCCGATGGCTCCTCCATAAAATCCGCGGTTGCCCTTTTCATATTGATCAATCAACTGCATCGCTCTGTGTTTCGGAGCACCGCTCAAGGTACCGGCAGGAAATGTATCGGCTACTACTTGTATGTAGTCTTCCGGATGTTCCAAAATGCCTTTTACTTTTGACACCAGGTGAATCACGTGTGAGTAGTATTGCACTTCTTTGAACGTTTCCACTTTTACCTGTTCTCCGTGACGGCTTAAATCATTCCTTGCCAGATCCACCAACATCACGTGTTCGGAATTTTCTTTGGGATCATTGAGCAGTTCTTTCGCCAAGTCATAATCTCTCGCATCGTCTCCCGTTCTTCGAAAGGTGCCGGCAATAGGAAAAATGGATGCTGCATCATCTTTAATTACAATCTGTGCTTCCGGAGAAGATCCCATAATGCGGAAACTCCCATAATCAAAATAGAATAGATAGGGAGAAGGATTGATAGAACGTAAACTTCTGTACACATTGAAGTCGTCTCCTGCATACCCTTGCTGAAATCTTCTGGACAATACAATTTGGAAAACATCTCCTCTGCGGCAATGCTGCTTGCCTTTATCGATGATGGCTAAATATTCTTCATCTGTCAGATTGGAAGTTTCCTCTGTAGTCAAAGAAAAGTGAAACTCTGGAATATTCTGATTATTGACCAGCGTTTTTATTTTTTCGATCTGAGAAGGGCCGGACAATTCATTCTCTAACTGGTTCTCAACAATCGTCAATTCGTTGTTGAAATGATTGAAGACTAATAAATACCGGTAGAACATATAATACACTTCCGGAATTTTGCGGTCGTCGTTTTCAAATGTTGATATCTCCACTTGTTCGAAATAACGCACCGTATCGTAAGACATGTATCCAAACAATCCTGATTTAATAAAATGAGCAGAAGATGTTGGAGTATCAAAACTATTTATAAAATCGGAAAGTGCTACAGTTACTGTTTCACGACTGGCTACTTGTGTGTGTGGTTTTTGTCCGGGTAAAACGGTTTCGATCATTCCGTCCTCTACTTTAAAAGACGCTAGCGGTTCGCAGCCTACATAAGAATAGATGTCTTGCGTTCCATGGTAATCTGAACTTTCGAGCAGGCAACTGTAAGGGAAATGGTCTCTCAGCTTAATGTATACCGATACAGGTGTAAGCATATCGGCAAGTATGGATTGAGTACTGGTATTTATTTTTATCTTTTTCATGTGATCGAATTCCTTTTAAATAAGTAAGGCTTGCTGTGGATCAGCAAGCCTTACTTTTATATCTTAATGTATACAAATAGAGGTCGTGTGTCCACCAACTGGTTTTATGATTCCCACCACCAATATTTGTTTACGCTGTTTGTCATGTGCTTTATTATTTTTCTAAAAATAAGCATTATTTGACCATAGATACAACAGCATGACCGAAAATTTTGCTTCAGACCATGGCGTGCGCTGCTTATTAAGCTATCTTTGCACAAAATTATTCTACGCATCATGGAATTAACAAACGGCAGTTACGGAATCCAGGGCATAGCACTGACTACTCTGGCAGAAAAGTATCAAACTCCTATATATGTATATGACGGAGAAAAAATCGTGAATCAATACAAACGACTTAAAAATGCGTTTGAAGGTACGCATGTAAAGATAAAGTACGCTGCAAAAGCATTGACTAATCAATCGATCTTGACTTTGCTTCAGAAAGCAGGCTCGGGAGTCGATGTCGTTTCTATAAATGAATTAAAGCTCGCACTTCGGGCAGGATTTGCTCCCGCTGATATTATGTTCACTCCAAACTGTGTCGATTTTTCTGAAATAGAAGAAGCGATCACGTTGAATGTGCATATCAACATCGACAATCTTCCCTTCCTAAAAAAGTTTGGTAAACAATACGGATCGTCTGTTCCAGTGTGCATACGCATTAACCCACACATCGATGCAGGCGGAAATGAGAAGATCATGACCGGACATCGTGAGTCAAAATTCGGCATTTCAATCGAACAGGAGCAAAACATACTGGACATCGTGTCTCACTACAAGCTCAACGTAGAAGGCATACACGTACACAGTGGTTCTGATTTCAAATCAGCAGATGCTTTCGTGAGCGCTGCCGAAATCATGTTCAAAGTTGCCAAAGATTATCCTTCACTCTCTTTTATCGACTTCGGAAGCGGATTTAAAGTGGCGTACAAAGAAGGAGATCATGCCACAGACATCGAAGAGCTCGGCAAGAAGATGAGCAGCGCCTTTAAGGCCTTCTGCGCGGAGTATGGAAGGGAATTGGAACTTTGGTTTGAGCCTGGAAAGTTCTTAGTAAGCGAATCTGGATTGCTTTTGACAACTTGTACAGTGATAAAAGAGACTCCAGCCTGTACTTTTATCGGAGTGAACTCCGGATTGAACCATTTGATCCGTCCGATGATGTACGGAGCATACCATTCGATCTTCAATGTGAGCAATCCGACCGGAAAACAGAAAAAATACAACGTTGTAGGATACATATGCGAAACTGACACCTTCGGGAAAGCCCTAGACATAAGCGAAGCCAGCGAAGGAGATATTATTGCGCTAAAAAATGCCGGCGCATATGGATTCAGTATGAGTTCAAATTATAACAGTCGTTTTCGCCCGGCGGAGGTTTTGATTTTGAATGGAAAAGACTTTTTGATTAGAAAAAGAGAAGTTTTCGACGACCTTTTGAAAAATCAGGTAGAAATTTTTTCGGCTGAGACCAGTTTGCAAATTTAGGTCCTAAAAAAACAGACTTTATACACAGCCTTCTGTAGCACCTTATTTTACTAGTGCTACAGAAGGTTTGTTTTTTATATGAAGAGCAATAAACCGTTTAAATCTCATTCGCGCGAAAAAAAAATGGGTGTAGATAATTTTTTGCATAAAGAGTTGTTTGGAAGTTTAAAATAATTTACATATTATTGAAATAGATTTAGTCAAGTATTTTTTAACTAATTATTTAATTACAAAAAAGGAGGAGACCATGGCAAAAGCTAAAACTTCTAAGAAATCTGTAGCAAAAAAACCTGCTGCAAAGAAAAAAGTAGCTGCTAAGAAAAAAGTAGCGAAAAAAGCAACTAAGAAAGTAGCTAAGAAAGCTGCTAAGAAAGTAGCGAAAAAAGCAACTAAAAAAGTAGCGAAAAAAGCTGCTAAGAAAGTAGCTAAAAAAGCAACTAAGAAAGTAGCTAAGAAAGCTGCTAAGAAAGTAGCTAAAAAAGCAACTAAAAAAGTAGCTAAGAAAGCTACTAAAAAAGCGGCTAAAAAAGCTCCAGTAGCACCACAAGCATAACATCTTTGTGATGTAAAGCTTTAAAACACGGATTTCGGTCCGTGTTTTTTTTGGCCTTAATTGGAGAGATCTGAGATCAGATAATCTATAGGCCAGTCTAGTCATGATGACGCCTGCAAAGCTAATTATAAAAGAATAACTTTCCCGCTCATCAGATAGCCTCCTGATCGCTCTCACTTGCCTGAAATCTTCTTATAATAAATCCATAAGAAAGTATAGACTATGCATCGCAGAGTCCCTTAGGCTGCAGATCGACCAGGACTTTAAATGGATTCTCAGCGCTCACAAGATTACCCCATGCCTCTCTCTCGACTCAAGTCTTCCTAAGAGTTACACTGTATCCATTAGCCCACTACAAGCATTCCATTTCTCTCATCCGTCGTATCTCTTATTCAGATCTCTGATCTCTTCTTTTTATAACAAAAAAAGTCCCGGCCTTTCGACCGGGACTTTTAATCCGTGAGGTATAAGTTGACCTAGTACAGGTTCGTTCTTTTTTCGTATCTCGAGCCTTTTAGTCCGAAGTAGAAGATGTAAGCGTAGCAAGCCAGTATTAGAGATAAGCCAGCAGCAATAGACATTGAAGGTAGTGTCACGATGTTCATGAACAATAACGGAATCACCGCACCACCCAAAATCATCATGATCAAATAGGAAGAGCCTTCTTCTGTAAACTTACCCAGACCATCAATGGCCAACATAAAGATGCAAGGCCATAAAATAGAGTTAAACAAGCCGATCAATACGAGGAATAAAATAGTATGCTCGCCACCTGTAAACATTAAGTAGAACAAGATCATCAAAATTGCTCCAAGTGTATTTACCATAACCAATTTACGAGGACTTAATTTAATCAGAGCTGCAGCACCGATGAAACGGCCAATCATAGCCAATCCCCAATAATGTTGGGAGAAACCTGGATCTTGTCTGTATATAAATTGTCCGATGGCTACTTCCGCACCTACATAAGCGAAGATGGCAATCATACCCAATACAAAATGTTTTACCTGCAACTCGTTTGTAATAGGTTTGTCTGTCTTAATGTTGGGTTCTACAGATGAAGTCTGAATAGCAGGCAAATTAGAGAAGTAAACCAATGCACCGATCAATAACCAAAGTCCACCAAGGATCAAATAAGGAATTTGTACATAGTTGACTTTAGCGCTGTCAATTTCTGCGGGTGACAACAAACCGTAATCATCAGGATTGAAACCTGCTATATTATAAAAAATCCCTGTCGCCAATAAAGGAGCAAGGAAAGTGCCTAAAGAGTTGAACGCGCCAATCAAACTTAAACGTGAAGCCGATGTTTGTCTTTCTCCTACCAGCAATACATAGGGGTTAGCCGAAGTCTGCAAAAGGGTAAAGCCTGTTGCTACAATCACCAATGCAATGATGAATAGAGGGAAAGATCGAAAACCTGCTGCCGGATAAAACAAAAAGCAACCTATGGCTGCCAATAATGTTCCTGCTAAAAGACCTTTACGAAATCCGATTTTATCTATGATTTTACCTGAAGGATATCCTGCAATAAAGTAGGTGCTGTAAAATGCTACGTGAATGAATAGAGCCTGAAAGGGTGTTAAACGGAAAACATCGCTCAACTCATTTGTTAAGGCAATGTTTAGCACTGTAATAAGTCCCCACATGAAAAAGAGGATAGACATTACGGAGAGTGCTTTGTTAAGATTTACTTTTTTGTCGGTGTACATGTTAAACTAGATTTTAAAAAACCAAATACTCGTTGATCGGAGAATATACGTTGTATATTTATATAAAGTTATTTGACAATCCAATTAATTTAAACAATAATGC
>JACMQM010000103.1 GCA_014376985.1 Cytophagaceae bacterium
CAATCAGGGATACAGCATTGCAGGATTAAAACCGGGTGTTTATCAATACACAGCCATAGGTCAATTAAACGGAAAGAAAGAACAATACAGTGGAGAGTTTTTAGTCATAGAAGAGTTGAGTGAATTGATGGAAAGTACAGCTAATCATCAATTGCTGCGCGAATTATCCGCTCAAACAAAAGGCCATTTTTATCAACCGTCACAAATCAATCAACTGACGAAAGACCTTACTGCACAGGAATTCCCTGATGTGCTGCATGCGAGTGAGAGTCTGCTTCACTGGATACAACTGACATGGATACTTTGGTTTTTGATTATTCTGGCTTCTGCAGAATGGGCGCTTCGAAAGTATAAAGGAATTTATTAGTAAACTCATGGATCAGGAACTTCCTCTCGATGAAGAAAAGCCACAACCTGATTTCTATATTGAAAATGGGTTCTGTGTTTTTACGGAAACCTATCATTTGAAAAGAGGGTACTGTTGTCAAAATAATTGCAGGCATTGCCCTTGGAAAGAAATAAAGAAACAAGAAAACTGAATCACAGGGTAGACTTTGTTATTATGTAACAAGTCCATTGGCTATTGACATTTAAATCATACTTATGAATAGATTAATTTTACTATCCATTCTCTACTTCTTCACCTCTAGTTGCATCGCTCAACTTCCACTATTATTTAACGAGCAATTTAATGACAATACGCATGCATGGCCCATGTACGAGGATGCAAAATACAACTGCCTTATAAAAAACGGTAGCTACGCTATTCAAGAAAAGAGTCTTGAGGGTACAACGTTTGTCTCTACTCCTGCTTTATTTGACCCTAGTGAAGATTTTGAAATTGAGACTAAAATTACTTTTGAGTCGGGAAGCTCCTATGGATATGGTATTTGTACAAAAGATCTAAGCCATTCTAAAATTACCAACGAGCATTATTTTACAATTTCTAAAAACGGTTATTACAGACTTAACTCTTACTCGACAGATAAGGGAGATGTCATTCATCAGGAATGGAAGACTGACCCTTCCATTAACCAAGGTGCGAACCAAACAAATATCCTTACGATCAAACAAACCAATCATAAGACCTCTATTCTTATTAACGGTAAAGAGATGTCTACCTTATCTAATATTTCTTATTGGGGAACGGAAGTGGGATTTATAGTGTATGATACGATCTCTATTCAAGTTGATTATCTTACCATCAAGCAAAAACATGCTGAAATAAATGTACTACCCAATCCGGCACTTTTAAAAAAGGAAAACTTAGGCCCTTCTATTAATTCTAAAATAGAAGATGTTGCTCCGGTAATTAGTCATGACGGAAAAACACTTTACTTCGCTATGCGAACGGAGGACAAAACCGATATGTTGCTCTATGCAGGAGATGCCTGGTATGCTACTCAAAATAGTTCAGGGAATTGGGAACCGAAAAAAAACTTAGGCCATCCCGTTAACAATGACGAAGCCAACTTCGTCATTTCTGTCACACCAGATAACAATAGTTTGATGCTTAATGGCCGTTACACAGCAGATGGCAAATCATACGGCGATGGATTTTCAATTACCCACCGTGAAGCAAAGGGATGGAGCTTGCCTGAGCCTGTTCTTGTTGATGATTATTACAATGACAATGAGTACAATACTTTTTGTCTTTCTGCAGATCGAAAAACATTAATTCTTTCTATTGAAAGAAAAGACACGTATGGTCAAAAAGATTTATATGTTTCATTCCTTAAAAAGGATAAAACATGGACTGCTCCTAAAAACATTGGGGCTACTATAAATACTTATGGAGATGAAGGAACACCCTTCCTTGCAGCAGATGGGAAAACACTTTATTTCTCGACAAATGGCAAACCGGGTTATGGCAGTGCCGATATTTTTTTAACAAGAAGAAAAAACGACCGTTGGACAAGTTGGACAGAACCACTTAATCTAGGACCTCAAATTAATACTCAAGATTGGGACGCTTACTATACCTTACCAGCATCGGGTGAATACGCATACCTTGTTTCAAGCGATCATTCTACCGGAGGATCGGATATTTTCAGAGTCAAAGTTGCTGAGTCAGCTAAACCTGAACCAGTAGTGATTATTCACGGTAAAGTATTGGATAAAAACACCAAGCAACCTTTGGCAGCCACCATTAACTACCATGAATTATCTACCGGTAATGATGTTGGTAGTGCGCGTTCAAATCCAACAGATGGAAGTTATAAAATCGTTTTACCTTATGGAATGGCATACGGTTTCCATGCAGAGAAAAAAGATTTTCTTGCAGAAAGCGACAACATCGATCTGTCGACGATTAAGGAATACACGGAGATAGAAAGAGACCTTTACCTCTCACCCATTGAAATTGGCAAAACCATTACGTTGAATAATGTTTTTTTCGTCAGAAGCAAGGCGGAATTATTACCAGGCAGTTTTTCGGAATTAGACCGACTCGTAAAAGTACTTGCAGATAATCCGGAATTGAAAATTGAAATATCAGGCCATACTGATAATATAGGAGATCCGGCTCTCAACACTAAACTTTCTGAAGACAGAGTTATCACCATCAAAAATTATCTAATCAGTAAAAACATTTCCACCAAACGTCTTTCAGGAAAAGGCTATGGAGGATCAAAACCAATTGCCAGCAATGCGACAGAAGAAACTCGAAAATTAAATCGTCGCGTGGAATTTATTATTATTGCGAAATAATTTTACCAGAATTTTTATTTTTTTTAAACAAGACCTATGAAAAAGTCAGCACTTTATTTATTCTTTAGCTTATTCTATTTTTCTACTCTTCAAGCTCAATACTTAAGCACCAGCAATGCTTCTGCGTTAGCCATACAAAATCGCATACTGCTTGTCGGGCTCGCAGAGGCCAATCCAGATGACCTGTTGCTGTTTCAAGATCAACCTAAAAATATAGAAGGTTATCATGTATCCATAGAAGGCAAAAATCAAGCTTTGAAAAATGCGGTAGAGGGTTTCTGGAAATTCAGTAACAACATACAATACCTGCCATTGAAGCAAGCTCAAAAATTAATGAAGGCAGAAAAAGACAAATATGCGTTACTTCACTTTGAAGACTCCGGAATAAGCGGCAATTGGATGTACTCCGACAACAAGATCGAAAGACCTGCGCCATTTACCTGGAAGAAAAAAGATGGCACATTAATTTATGACAACGAAGCCAGAGGTGCCATTGAAAATTTAACCATTGGGAGTTTAGTCATTGATCTTCCCAAAAAAGCCATCGAAATTCTATTACCTATCGGCTATCCTTCTGAAGGTGATTTGATCAATGCCATCCAGGAAATGCAATATACGTTAAACTATATTTTAGTTCCGGAACGCACCATCAATCAATTTCATAAAGAAACGTACCAAAGAGCCGACCAGCTTAAAACTAAAATATTATTGATTGATAACCGTGATCTTTCTTATAAACTTAAAAAAGTTAATCTATCCACTCTCTATCCTTACGCTGTAAGAGTGGTTCCTTATGATGTGATTGAAAAAGCACTGAAAGAAAAAGACAACCATTATGCGATAGTTACCATTGCAAGATATGATCCAAGCTACAGTATTCACACCATTACAGATGCTGCGGATGGGAATGTTTATTATTACAAAACATTTTTAACCTATGAGCATGGTAATCAAATTGGCATGGTCGCTTTAACCGTTTGGCCTTTTGGAGTGACCCAAGATCAATTAACGGACTATGCTATTGGAACTAAGTAAGTTGCCAAATATCATTACTTAACTCATTACACAAAGTTGGTTTTTAGATAAAAAACAGATGCAAACCTTATATATTAAGACCATCTCGTTACTTTACGCACAAGATAAGGTGGATTTTAGCTCTTAATGGCAACTTTCGTCTAAAAACAGAGTATACTTTATTTTCACGTTCATACTAAACCTGTTATGCACAAATTCTTATTTTTAATTGCGCTATTTCTCCTTCATTATTCATTTCCCTTATTGGCCCAAAGAGTCAAACCTACTGCGGAGGAAAAAGAAGCGGCTAAAGTTGAAAAGAAAAAATACAAGGACGATGATTTCCTGATCACCAGTGCTGAAACAAATTTTACTTTTTCCAGAGAAAAAAGTAAAACGAATCCATTCATCATTCGCGAAACTTCAACCAATACCATTTTGTGTTTAAAAGAAACACTGGCTTCTACTTATGGAAATGGAGTATTTTACGATGGAACGTCTTCCGTTGAACGTTTTTATGCATACAACAAAAAAGAAAAGAATGACCTCATTGGTATTGTTACTGGTCATCAAACCTATTCTTCGAATGGTATTTTTCATGATGATGCGAAATTATTTACCTACTCTATCGGTTTCAAAGAAATTGGTGAAACAGAAAGTTACATCGTAGAAAAAAAATACACCGATCCTAAATACCTGACGGCTGTTTACTTTCATGATAAATACCCGATCAACAAACGCACCTTTAGTTTCAATGTACCGGAATGGGCTGACGTCGACTTTATCTTAAAAAACATGGAGGGATACAATTTACAGAAGACCGCTACAAAGGATAAAAAAGGAGAAAACACTTTATACAGTTTTACGCTGAATAATTTATTGGCAGACAAATCTGAAAAAAATCAACCCAGCTCTGCTTCTATCTTACCTCACATCATTATCGTTCATAAAAGTTATACCAAATTAGACGGTACCAAAGAAAATATCTTCAACGATGCGCAAGGACTTTATAAATGGTATTACAGTTTATCCGGATCTGTGAATAATGACAAAGCTGCCATCAAACCTGTCGTTGATAAAATCATAGCCGGTAAAACAACCGATCTGGAAAAAGTAGAGGCGCTATTTTATTGGGTGCAGGAAAACATCCGTTACATCGCTTTCGAAGACGGTATAGCGGGTTACAAGCCGGCAACCTGTCAGGATGTTTACAATAATAAATATGGTGATTGTAAAGGCATGGCGAATCTACTTAAAAACATGTTGGTCGTTGCGGGCTATGATGCTCGTTTGACGTGGGTTGGTACCAGTCACATCCCCTACAACAGTCATGCTATTCCGGCCTTGGTAGTAGACAACCACATGATCTGTACCTTGACATTGAATAAGAAAAGATATTTCCTTGATCCAACTGAAACATACATCGGCATCAACGATTATGCACACCGAATTCAGGGAAGAGAAATACTCATTGAAGACGGAGACAAGTTTATATTGGATACCATTCCTTCGTTTAACAAAGAGCACAATAGAATTGTCATTAAGCAGGAGCTTAAGCTGGAAGAAGATCAGTTAAAAGGAACCTCTCAAGATGTTTATTATGGAGAAGGTAAAACCAATATTTTAAGATCTTACAACTCGTCTCAAACCGACAAACGTGAAGATGCTATCAAACATTACCTCAACAATAATGATAAAAACATTATTGTATCAGACATTGTGATGTCCAGTATGGCAGACAGAAGTAAACCTGTAGATTTCAAATATACTGTTGCCTATAAAAATCAGGTGGTTGAAGATAACCAGGACAAATACATCAGCTTGGATTACGACAAAGAATTTAAAAATTTCACCTTCGATACATTGCGTACAAAAGATTACATGCTGGATTACAAATACCAGATCAATAAACAAATCCGATTTAAAATACCCGAAGGATATACTGTAAAACATCTTCCGGAGAGCTTGAAGAAAAGCACAAAAGATTTTTCCTTCACCATTTCTTTCAAACAAGAAAACGGTTATGTGATATACAGCAAAGAAATCACACTAGATAATTCTATTATCAAAAAAGAAGATTTCAAAGTGTGGAATCAAACCATTAAAGACCTTAAAAAAACATACAACGATCAAGTCATTATTACTGCTAAATAAATACATCCATGACAAAGACCAAGATTACTTTTTTGCTACTTTTTAATTTCAGCTTACTCCATGCAGTGTATGCTCAAAGTGACAAAGCAGAATATTTAAAACTGATAGGTGATAAAGACCCTGCATTTGATATCCATGCAGCTCCCAAAGCGATGGATAAAGAATCTGCCGTGATCCTGGCGGAGAAACAGACCTACACTTCTACACGTGTCATTTCAAATGACTTAACCTGGAGATACCAGAAAAGAAGAAAGATCCTATTGCTGGACAAAGCCGCTGTAGAAGAGTTTTCCTATTTCTACTTTCAAGGTGAAACGAATAAAAGAACATCCTATCCTAATTCACACGAAGAATTTGACTCGCTTCAAATTTTGATCACGAAACCTAACGGAACATCCAAACTGGTGGATTTAACGAAAGCCGTAAAAGTTGAAAAAGACATTTCCATACCTTCTATCTTCAGAGGAAGTGCTTCTGAATATTATCAAAAAGTAGCCATTCCAGATTTGGAGCCGGGAGACATTATTGATTATTGTATCCTTGAAAAATATTTGATCTGGATCGCACTTATTCCAACTAAGTTTGAGTTCCCTCCTATCCTTTATACATTAGATAATACTTACCCCACTGTCAAACACAAATTCAGCATCGAAATTCCCAACAACATCAAAGCTATGGGAACAGGTTACCTGGCTTTGTACCTGAATACATACAACGGTGCGCCGGCCATAAAAAAAGAAGTGAAAGAAAATACTACCAGTTTTTTAGTAGAAGCCAATGACTTGCCGAAAGATGAATACGAACGTTGGTCTTATCCTTTGCGTACTTCTCCTACTGTAAAAGGAAAAGTAATTTATATCAGAGAAAGGCCAGGTAAAGACAAAGAAATCATTAAAAAAATGATTCCTCCCATCCCTTTTGATATCAAACAAACTGTTTCAGCGGATGAAATTAAAGCATGGGCTATCCAAACTTCTCAGTACAACACCGATTACTATGCAGCAACGTATGGTAGTTACGCACTTGGCTATTTGAAGAAATACCACAGTAAAGAAACGGATCCCGTAGCCATTGCGAAAGCCGCCTATTACAGAATTCGTACCGGAACACTTTATGAAGGATGGAGCACAAATTGGAGAACCAATAACGTAAATTTTTTATCTGCAATGAAAATTGTTTTTGATGCCAAGAAAATCAAATACTCAATCATTGCAGTGGTCCCTAGAAAAATCTCCTCATTGGATGATGTTTTATTGACTGATGAAATAGATATCCTATTTAAGCTTGATGGTCCTAAACCGGTTTATATTTACAATGTCTATCGACATGCTGCTTTCGGTGAGATCCTACACGGTCATGAAGGAAATGATGCTTATGAAATCACAAACTTTGATAATAAAAAAATTCCTGCTTCTATTAAAAAGATAAAAATCCCAATGACCAGTGCTTCAGAGAATGTAAGTGTACATACGTTTGCCTATACTATAGATGAAGAGTTTGAGAAAATCAATGTGGATTGTGAAGAAACTATTAAGGGCATAGCCAAAGACGACTATTACAACGATCTGCTTATTTTTTCAGAGTACGAAGACTATGACATCAAACGCTTCGAAGATCCAAACAGAGTAACTTACGCAGAAAAACTAGCCAATAAAAAAATCAAAGAACCATTGGCTAAAAAAAATGCAGCAGAATACAAAGAAGAAACAGATGCGCGTAAAGAAGGTAGAAAGAAATCTATCGAAGGTGATTTCCAGGTGGAATCTTACGATGACTTTACTTTGGTGCAAGACGGCAGAACAGAAGATAAGATAGATATTGTCTTTAAAGAAAAATACAAAATCACAGGCTTATTGAAGAAAGCTGGCAACAACTACTTATTTGAAGCAGGCAAGTTAATCGGCGGACAAGTAGAGATCAAAGAAAAAGAGATGGATCGCAAGGTTGATATTTACATGGACAACGCCAGATCTTTCGTATACAATATTACTGTAAATCTTCCAGAAGGTTATACTGTAAAGGATGCAGCCAAGCTAAATATCAATGTAACCAATGAGACAGGCTCATTCAAAGCAGTAACTAAAGTAACCGATAACGTAATGACCATTGAGATTTCAAAAGTGTATAATCATAACTTTGAGAAAAAGGAAAACTGGCCGAAGATGGTTGCCTTCTTAGATGCTTGTTATGATTTTACACAAACAAAAGTATTGATTGTAAAAAAATAAACTCAACATTTTATCACACAAAAAAGCCACGATCAATGATCGTGGCTTTTTTGTGTGATCTCATCTATTGTTATTATTTAACCAAGATATTTTTCTTGAATGTTTTACCGTTTGAATTCACGATGACAACATAGATCCCTTGTGATAATTTTGCTGCATCCAATGTAGATACATCCGTATCATTATCTAATGAAGACTTCAATACATTATTTCCAACTAAAGAATAGATACTCACATCTCCACTCAATACCGTTGCCGTTTCATCCGCAATGGTTACTACTTTGGCATCCATGTTGTACCAAATCGAAATTTCTTCGGTAGCCACATCATCGCCTACTCTGGAAGCAGAATTAGAGTATGTCACGCAAGGAAAAGAAATCTGTGCTTGTCTGAATTGTGATTCATACTCAGATGTCCAGCCGAAAGCATTCGTTGCTAATGGTTTCAGACTGGTACCTGCTGCACCGCTCCAGAAATGTACGAACTCACCCATGTTGAGATCTCTCGCGTAACTCGTTCCTTTTTGTACGAAACATTGCGAAAGTAACGTGAAGTAGTTATTCAAAGGAACTTTGCCGCCATAGGTATTATAAATCGGGTAGAACCAATCTCTGAACCAAAAAGTATTTGCTCTTGGAAAATTATCAGAACCGTTAATCATAAGATTATACCAGCGATTTTTATCCGCTGTTCTTCCCAATCCATTGTATACATCGTAATTAAAAATTTCCGCCCATTTGCTATCTTTCCAAATAGGAAATGCTGGAGAATTTTTCACACCCTTTGATGCGCCTTCTACAATATGAGCCACTTCATGTGTTGTCAAATCAAGGTCATTACCGGTACCACTTGTCCATGGCCCAGGACCGGCATCAATGACATTTCGGAAATCATGACTCGCATCAAAATACGTAGAAGGATGTCCACCACTGTATCTTCCGGTATGAAACACTGCAAACAAACGAGGATCTGTTCCAAAAGCACCATAGGTTTGTTTAGTATATCTCCAAACATCGCCGAGGTAAGTATTCATCCAGGTAATTGAACGATTGACATCGTTATCAAAATAAACAGCCAGGTCGTTGTCATAATACACTCTTGATACAATTTGAGTGTGATCGAACCAATGTTCCTGCCAGGTTGCAGGAGGTACAGGAAGAGGAATCACTCCGCCACCACCTGTGCCGAAGATTTCCCATTCTGCGAATTGCAAAAGTGTGCCGGCATTGTTGCTAGTATTCAAACGATAATAGGTATAAGAAATAGTGTTGGCGAAAAAATATTCCTTTTTCAAAAATCGCGTGGCAAAATCTTCGTTGCTGCGGGTATCCAATGTTGTCCATGCAGCACCGTCATTCGATCCCAGAAAGGTCCAACTTAATGGATCACGTTCATCGGCATCGTTTGCTGAAGTGATGGTATACTTTGATACTACGGAAGGATCTCCGTGTTGAAATTGCACCCATGCCGCATTGTGAAACGTCAGGAATTTAGTAGCTGAAGTATTGTCAATTAAATTTGAAATTCCTTCTGCGCCAGGAGAATCATTGTATTGATTAGTGATGACACCTGCCAGATTGGTAATATCTTTTAACTCTAATGCACCAAATAACTCCAACTCTGCCAACTGTAAAATAGTACCGCTGTTGTTGGTTAAATTGAGTCTATATTGAGAGTAAGCAATTGTATTGGCGAAGGTATATTCATTGCGTTGAAAACGTGCCGCAAATACTTGATTGGTTTGTGTATTGAGGGTTGTCCAACTCGTACCGTTCATTGAACCTTGAAGAGTCCATTCTTTAGGATCACGTGCAGGAGCATCGTTAGCAGATGTAATGGAGTACTTTGTCACAATATAAGATTGAGCAACGGCATATTGCACCCATCCTGCATTGTGAAACGTAAGTTATTTGGTAGATGAAGCATTGTCTGTCAACTTAACAATCGTTTCATTCATAGGAGAATCAGTATATTGTGCACTGACAGTTCCGCTCAAATTGGTGATGTCCGTTTGTGCAAATGCGCCACTTGTCATTAATGACAACAACGCAAAAGTCCAAAAACTAAATATTTGTGTCTGCATAGCTTATCGATTTAGGTTGAAAATTTGGTTTATTTAGCTGATGATTTAACTACACTATTATCTTATGCTTCTTACAAAAATAAATCTAACTTTGGGTGTTAGAACGTTTATTTAAACCTAGAAAAGATCGCTACACTGAATAATATATTTGTTATTTTAATTGCCACTTCTACTAAAAAATCCTTCATGATCCCACAAAAAATATTTTTCTTATTGGTCATTAGCTTGTTCTCCGTAGGATTTGCTAACGCTCAAAACGACAAATTAAATTATTTAAAAGCTATAGGTGACAACGATCCAATATTTGAAACCGACACCTTTCCTGTCAAATGGAAAAATGAATCAGCCATCATTCTGGCGGATAAAATGTCTTCTGATTTATTTGAAGCAACTCCTAAAATAGGCTACAGAAAAAAACACCGAACAAAAATACTTTTATTGGATGCTGCAGCGGTGAAAGATTTTTCAACATTCTATTTTGATGAGAATGTCAATAAAAAAATAAAACTGGGAACGGACTGCTATTCTTTTGATTCGCTTCAAATTTTAATTACTAAACCGAATGGCACTTCCAAACTTATTGATTTAAGTGCCGGTATTAAAGAAGAAGGATCTGTGAACATACCTTCTATTTATAAAAAAAGATTTTTTAAAACGTTCGCTTATTATAAAATAGCCATTGCGAATTTAGAACCGGGAGACATCATTGATTTCTGTACGACATATAAAATTCTTTTCCCTATTGGATTTGTCAGAAATAGTTATTCCTTCCCTGATATAGATTATACATTAGACAATACTTATTACACGGTAAAGCACAAACTAGTGATCAAATCACCTGAGAATGCGAAGGCCAATAAATTTGGTTTCACCATGTTGTATTTAAACACTTACAATGGAGCGCCTTCTATCAAACAAGAAAGTGTCAACAACATGATGGTATGTTCCTTAGAAGCCAGCTTGCTTCCAAAGAGTATTTACGAACGTTGGCAATATCCTTTTTTATCTGTGCCATCTGTAAAAGGATACCTGACTTACGTAAATGGTTCTGAAAGAAACCTGATCCTGTATAAACAATATCCAAACGCAGTCGCATTTGGCAGAACAAGTGTTATTACAATGGATCATATTTATACCACCATGAACTTCAATACACTTTATTCGGAATACATATGGTACTCGGATGTAAAAAACTCAGTCAATCAATCCGGGGATAGTGGCGGTGCTCGTGATTATTTAAGAGAAAACTATCCAGGCATACATGATCCTGTAAAAATTGCAAAGATTGCTTATTACTATATCCGAAACATGTCTTTTGATAAAGATTGGAATTACGACAATGAAAACTTCATCAGTATCATGAAACAAGTATTGGATGCGTATCATGTAAAGTATACGCATCTGGTTACCGTGCCAAGAAGTCACAGCACGCTTGGCAATGTATTGCTCAGAGATGACTTGCACGTCTTACTTAAATTCAAAGTGGAAGGAGAATGGGAAGATCCAGAAGTAGATGAATACATTTATTTATCTAACGTCAATAATTATTTAAACTTTGGCGAGCTGGAAACAAAATACCAAGGCAATGAAGCCTATGAATATAGCAAGTCTCCAGCCGGTATCAGAAAAGTGACTCTACCTGTGATTGATTACAAAGAAAACGGTGTACTAGAAAAAACTACTTATACTTTATCTTCGGATTTGGAAACATTATCAGCAGAAAACGTTGTTACGGTTAAAGGTAGTTTAAAGAAAGAATACAATAGTTCTTTGGTATTCGCCAGCGAATACGAGGGTTATGACATGCTAAATTTCAGAGATTCCCTGCATGTCTTTGCGCCGGTAGAAGAACCAAAGGAAAAAGAAATCATCAAACTCAACCAAGAGAGTAAACTCAAGTTTAGAAAAAACAGTATTGAACAAACAATGCCTCTTCAATCTTACGATGAATTAAAATTAATTCAAGATGGTAGAATATTTGATAAGCAAGAATTAATTTTCAAGGAAAAATATACGGTAAAAGAATTGATTGCGAACGCCGGAACAAAACATCTTTTCTCTGTAGGAAAATTAATAGGCGAACAAGCGGAACTAAAAGAAAATGAAAGCACCAGAAAAACAGACATCAACATGGATGCCGCACGCTTCTTTCAATACGACATCACCGTTATTTTACCTGAAGGATATACGATACAGAATATTGAAAAACTAAATATCAATGTGAGCAATGAAACCGGATCATTTAGTTCTGTCGCCGCATTGGAAAACAACAAACTCTCTATTGTCGTTTCTAAAATATACAATCACAATTTTGAAAAGAAAGAAGACTGGCCAAAAATGGTCGCCTTCCTCGAAGCGTGTTATAACTTTACACAAACAAAAGTATTGCTTATTAAGAAATAGTATGAAGCTCTACAAAAAATAAACCCAGGCCAATGACCTGGGTTTATTTTTTGTGCTTTAGAATTATAATCGATTGACCACATTGCCAAATTTACAACTAAAACTTATCATAACTGTACGGCTATCCAGCCACCAACCGCCAGTCTTGGTATAAACATTATTAACATTGCTGCTGGAATACCACCTGTTCGTTCTGAACACATCATTAACCGTTAATTTAATGGTTGCTTTACCGGCCATTATTTTTCTTTGCACTGCACAGTTCAGTTGGCCTCTTGGTTGAATAGTTCTCAAACCATATAAAGTAGAAGAACTATAATTACCCGAAACTTCTGCCGTCATCTTTTTCGATAGCATAAATGTTTGCGTGGCATTCGCATTCCAGGCTACCTGGTTTTGATCCACAGTACCATAACCTAAATTACCGACCAAATGATTGTTGTATGCATACGCATACAAACTGGTCGTCCACCATTTGGTGACAGTCATATTCACTGCCACAGAAACGCCCATGTTCTCTCTCTGCTGCAAGTTTCTCGGTTGTGTAACCGTCTTTAATGTAGTCGTATCAGTGACCAATACCCAGGCAATGGGCTGTTTGGTGTTGGAGTAATTAAGAGTAGTGACAACAGATCCAGAAAATAAAGACTGTGAAAATTCTAATACATCGGTATACTCCGGTTGTACGTATGGATTACCTCCCCATGAAGTGTAAGGATCTGTAATAGCAAGCACGGGATTCAATTCAAAAGGAGAAGGTCGTTGTATGCGACGTGAATATAAAATGGTGTAAGAGGTTTTATCCGTTGCATTAAGCGTTATGTTTCCAGAAGGAAACAGGTTAGTGTAGTGACGTGTAAAGGAAGTATCCAACTGCTTTTGTACACCATTGATTTCAGTATGCTCCATCCGCAGGCCTGTTTGAGCTTTCCACTTTTTGCCAAACGTGCTATTCAATGTCACATAACCCATGTAAATGCCATCTTTGTAAGCAAAGGAATTACTTGCATCCGTCGTGACACCGCTTTGTGTAATCAGGATATTGGCAGGATTAAATTTGTCATTTGCCAACATTTTTACTCCTGATTCTACTTTAATTTTCTTAAGTATTTTTCCCGTAAAATCTACTTTCGCACTGTATTGATTCGTGTAACTGGGATCTCTAAAAATATAGAGAAACGCATTTCCATAGTTTTCGTTAAGTGAATCGTAATTTTGTATTTCAAATTTTTTATTAGAAATACCTGTATAGCGATTATAATTCGCAGAGGCTGAAATAGTCGTTCCATTGGTATCCAGTTTATGCTGGATACCAATATTAGTATTATAGTTGGATTCTAGATAAGCGCCGAAATCAGTAGTAATATAACTGTTATTGATGTTTCCATTCTTTTTGTACAAAGAAGAATTACCGTTACCATCCCACCCATACTCACCGTAAGAACCTATAAAATCAAGTGACACATTGGTACGATCTGTGAAACTATACACAGTACCAAATGTAATAATATGATTCTCTCTTGGTGCTCTGTAATAGGTATGAGAATTTAGTTTACTAAATTCACTACTCGTATTCAGGTACGTGCGGTCAATGTAATTTTCTTCTATTTCTATTTTATTGCTGTATTGATAGCCTGCATTCAGACTGATCTTTTTCTTTTTATAGGTTACATTAACGCCGGTTGTAAATTTATAATATACACCTTGACCATATGAAATATTCGCTGTGCCATTAAAACCTTCGTAAGCTCCTTTCTTCAGTCGGATGTTGATGATTCCTGCATTACCAGCGGCATCGTATTTAGCAGAAGGAGTGGTGATGATTTCTATTTCTTTAATCTGATCAGAAGGAATAGCTTTTAGTAAATTGCCTGCCTGCTCTGCCGTCATGTATAAAGGTCGATCATCCAACATAACCAGTACACCAGTCTTTCCTTTCAATGTAATACCTCCATCCTTATCTATTGAAACACCAGGCGATCTCCTCAATACATCAATCGCAGAAAGACCGGATGTCGCCAGCATATTTTCTACGCTGACCACCATTTTATCTGCTTCTTGTCGAATGACCTGACGTTGACCTGTTACGGTAATGGCTGCAACATCTTTGTATTCAGAAACCATCGTAAAATCAAGCACTACTTCAGCCGAGTCTTTGACTGCAATAGATTTGGAAATAGATTTTGCATAGCCCAACTGTAAAGCAGCTATGACGTATTCTCCTTGTTTTATATTTTTAAACTGATACCATCCCAGACTATCACTTATGGTTACAGCTGTTTCAGTAGAATCAGGAAGTTGTAATAAAATGACATTAACCAATTCCACTTTTGAACCAGTACCGTCTTTTGTATAACCTGAAATAATAGACTGAGCTTTTAATGCCGTCGAAAGGGATATAAACAAAAAGATAAAACTCAAATAAAAATGCTTGTTCATATTCCTCTTATTGAAGGAGCAAATTGTATAAAATAAAGGAAGTGGGTTTTGCAAATTGGTAAAAAGAGTATGCAAAAAAGACAGGATGTAATGGTGCTTATCAATAGATTGAATTCATCAATCACGCTTAAGCGTAAAAAGAAAAAGCCATCCTGAACACAAGATGGCTTTTCACTATATTATTTTCTTTATTTTGCTTGTTCTACCCACTTTCTTGCATTGACAAAAGCTTCCAACCAAGGCGTGCAATCGTCAGCGCGCCTGCCTTCCGGATAATAACCGCATTGCCAAGGGAACACACTGCGTTCTAAGTGAGGCATCACTGCCAAATGTCTTCCGTCTTCTGATACAATACCGGCTGTATTGTATGGAGAACCGTTAGGATTACCAGGATAAGCATCGTTACTATACTGCATGGCGATGTTATATTTCGATTGCTCGTATGGTAAATGGAATTGACCTTCACCGTGCGCTACCCAGATACCCAATTTATTTCCTGCCAAAGATTTCAACATGATCGAGTTGGTATCTTGCGGAACAGTTACGTTCAAATAAATAGATTCAAATTTGCCGGATGCGTTATGCAGCATCTTCGGTTTTTGTTCGTGCTTCGGATACACCAATCCTAATTCCACCATGGCCTGGCAACCGTTGCACACACCTAGTGACATGGTATCCGGGCGCGCATAGAAATTATCCAGTGCTGCTTTTGCTTTTTCATTGTACAAGAAAGCGCCGGCCCAACCTTTAGCAGAACCCAACACATCGGAGTTAGAGAATCCACCGACAAAAACGATAAACTGCACATCACTCAAATCTTCTCTTCCACTGATCAAATCTGTCATGTGAACATCCTTCACATCGAAACCTGCCAACCACATGGTATATGCCATTTCACGATCGCCGTTTACACCTTTTTCACGGATGATAGCGGCCTTTACGCCAGTGCTTGGTGTACGATCAGGACTTAATCCAAGAGATTCGAATGTTCCTTTAAAGTGTGTATTAAAGTTAAAGTCGATAGCTTGGTTTTTATAAGAATCAAAACGTTGCTTCGCCAATTCGGGCTTCGTTTGTTTTTGATCCAACAAATAAGACGTCTTATACCATACATCGCGGTACTCCGCAATGTTAAGCTTTGTTACATTTCCTTTGTGCGTGATGTGGATACGATCAGAAGGCTCGACCTTACCAATGATGGTGCATTTCGCTCCTTTTCTCTGTAAGTCATCATTGACTGCCATCACATCTCTAACTTGCAGAACCAATGCTGGATTTTCTGCAAATAAAATTTTGATCAGGTCTTCTTCCGCAAAGATGTCGGCATTGATATCTAATCCTACTTCATTTTGAGGGAAACACATTTCCAATAAAGTAGTAATCAAACCACCGGAAGAAACATCATGACCTGCCAGTATATTACCTTCTTTGATTACTTCTTGTACCGCATTGAACGCGTCTGCAAAATAAGCTGCGTTTTTAATATCCGGTGCTACATTACCCAATCTATTGATCACTTGTCCTAAAGAAGAGCCGGCCAATGCAAAAGGCATCGATGTCAAATCAATATAGATCAATCCCGATCCCGGAACATTTGACAAATCGGGTGTAACGACTTTGCGTACATCTGTTACTTCACCTGAAGCACTGACGATGACTGTACCAGGAGAATATACTACTGTACCGTCTTTGTATTTTTGTGTCATCGACAAGGAATCCTTACCGGTAGGAATGTTGATTCCTAAAGTTATGGCCATGTCACTGACTGCTTTTACGGCTTCATACAAACGAGCATCTTCTCCAGGATTTTTGCAAGGCCACATCCAGTTGGCACTGCACGATACACCTTTCAATCCGTCTTCAATAGGAGCAAATACTAAATTGCTTAATGATTCCGCCAATGCAATTCTTGAACCTGCTGCCACATCCACCAAGGCTACTGCCGGTGCATGACCGATAGCAGTGGCTACGCCAGACTTTCCTCTATGATCCAAAGCCATGACGCCGACATTGCTCAATGGCAATTGCAACGGTCCTACGTTTTGCTGTTGTGCTACTTTACCTGTGACAGAACGATCGACTTTATTCGTCAACCAATCTTTACAAGCTACTGATTCCAATTGCAACACCGCTTTTAGCAAAGACTCCAGGTCTTCCTGCTGGTAAGTAATTTCCTGCAACGTTTGTTTAACGGTGGTATCTTTCATGATGGTACGTGGTGCGTTACCAAACATATCTGCCAATTGTAAGTCCACAGGCTTTTCACCTGTCTTCGCAGATTCAAAAGTAAAATGATTATCACCCGTAATATCACCCACCACATACATCGGTGCACGCTCGCGATCGGCGATGCGTTGCAGGGTATCAATATCCTGTGGCTTCAACACCAATCCCATGCGTTCCTGAGATTCGTTGCCTACGATTTCTTTGAAGGAGAGTGTAGGATCACCAACCGGTAATTTATCAATGTTGATGTGACCGCCTGTTGCTTCTACTAATTCTGACAAACAGTTTAAATGTCCTCCGGCTCCATGATCGTGAATAGACACGATTGGATTGGATCTGCTTTCCATCATGGCGCGAACAACATTGAAGACACGCTTCTGCATTTCAGGATTGGAACGCTGAATGGCATTCAATTCAATGTTACTTTTAAACTGACCGGTGTCAACAGAAGAAACAGCAGAACCGCCCATACCGATGCGGTAGTTGTCACCACCCATCACTATAATTTTATCTCCTTTAACCGGCTCACGCTTTTGTGCATCGTTGAATAAGCCATAACCTACTCCACCGGCCAACATAATTACTTTATCGAAACCGTATCTTTTGCCTGCTTCCTCGTGTTCGAAGGTTAACACGGATCCATTGATCAATGGTTGTCCGAATTTATTTCCAAAATCAGAAGCGCCGTTTGATGCTTTAATCAAAATGTCCATTGGCGTTTGATATAACCATGGACGTTCTGCCATACCTTTTTCCCAAGCTCTGTCTTTTTCTAAACGAGAATAAGAAGTCATGTATACGGCAGTACCTGCAAGCGGCGCTGAGCCTACTCCACCGGCAATACGGTCACGAATCTCTCCGCCTGCACCTGTTGCGGCGCCATTGAAGGGTTCTACTGTAGTGGGGAAATTATGTGTTTCTGCTTTCAACGATAATACAGAAGCGACTCTGCTCGCTTTGAAATAAGCTGCCATGTCCTGACGCTCCGGAGCGAATTGCTCAATCATCGGTCCTTTAGTGAAGGACACGTTATCCTTGTAGGCTGAAACTATTTTATTGGGATTGGCTTCTGATGTTTGACGGATCATTTTGAAAAGAGAAAACTCTTTTTCTTCTCCATCAATTATAAATTGGCCATTGAAAATTTTATGACGGCAGTGCTCTGAATTGACTTGAGAGAAGCCAAACACTTCGCTGTCTGTTAATTTACGACCAATACGCTGTGCCACGTCATTCAAATAAGTTACTTCTACTTCGCTTAGCGCCAAACCTTCCTGTTGGTTGTATTGTCCAACATCATCAATAGAGCGAATGGCTTCCGGTTGTGCTTTGATGTGAAATATTTGTTGGTGTAATCCTGTATAAATCACCTCCAACATGTTGTCATGGTATACCTCTGCAGACGTTACCGTTTCAAATGATTCGATACGTTGAATACCTTGCAAGCCCATGTTCTGAGAGATCTCTACCGCATTGGTACTCCAGGGAGTTATCATTTCAGAGCGAGGGCCCTTATAGAAACCAGACAATTCTGTGTCGGGTAACAAGGTGCCGTCGAGCAACCATTCTAGTTTAGGAATATCTGTTGCAGAAAGCTGCTGATCCGCCTGAATAGCGTAGATCTGATTGTTTTTATTACGAGCGAATATAAGGGCCATTGGACGAATGGAAATGAGATGTAAAGATAAGAAAAATAAAGCAGGAGAAAGCTCTAATTATGAACATCTGGCAAGATTTTAAAACACAGAATATCAATACCTTGAATTAAGAATAGAGAACAAGCTTGAAGGTATAGTGAATTTGATTTGCGTTAGGGATTGAGCCATTGTCTGAGCTCTTCCCGCTTTTTCAGCGGGAAAGCGAGTGGCGAAAGCCCGGCCCGGAGGGAACGCCCTTATTCTTTATAGACAATTTTCTTATTCAATTAATGTTCTTGTCTTAAATGCTCATGGTTTATTAAACTAGGATAGCTTTTACATGATAAATAAAAATGAAGGCGTTCCCTCCGGGCCGGACTTTCGCCACTCGCTTTTTCCTTTGAATCCATCATCAAGATTTACCAAGCTGAAAAGAATCAAAGAAAAAGAGCTCAGACAATGGCTCAATCCCTAACGCAAATTATTAACTGATTTAACAATCAAATCTTAGAGTAGGCTAAAATAATTATTAAATTGAATCCATAGATTGCTATTGCAATCATAATCGTCATCTCATGGAAAATATCTTTTACGAAGGACAAGTACTCTGGTCACAAATCGATGCCAACATGCACCTGCGCCACTCTGCCTATGCGGACTTTGGTGCACAGGCAAGATTAAACCTCTTAGAAAAATTAGGATTCGGTACCGCTTTATTTCATCAATACCATTTAGGCCCTGTTCTTTTCAGAGAAGAACTGGTCTATTTAAAAGAAGTAAAATTAAACGATACGGTTCGCGTCACTTGTGCCATGACGAAGATGAGACAGGACGGTTCACGTTGGTCATACAAGCATGAAATCTTCCGCAGCGATGGCGTCAAAGCTGCAGAAATCTATGTAGAAGGAGCATGGATCGATACCGTCAAACGCAAAATTACAGGGGTCCCGCATGAACTTATTCTTCAATTGAACAACATTCCTAAAAGTCCGGACTATGTAGAGGAATGGGTACCTGAAAACTAAGCTTCATCTGCCTTTAAACAGGGGTTTTAGACCTGTTTAAGTGATCTCGGTTGAGCTTATTATAATTCATTACATGATAGAAAGATATCCCTTCAATTGTTCTACCTTTGAAGACGGCTTGACTATAATTTCAAGTCATTTTAATCTACTACATGCTATTTAAAGAATTAAATCTAATCCCTCCTATTCTTGATGCTTTAAGAGCAGAAGGATATTCGCAACCTACACCCATCCAAGAGCAGGCTATTCCTTTTATCCTTCAAGGTAAAGACCTCCTGGGATGTGCACAAACTGGTACAGGAAAAACAGCAGCCTTTGCTATTCCTATTTTGCAATTATTGCATGCAAAAAAAAGCACCGATAGAAATCTTAAAAGGCCCATCAAAGCTCTTATCGTAACGCCTACCAGAGAACTTGCGATACAAATCAGCGAAAGTTTCAATGCCTACGGAATAAATACCGGTCTAAAAAATACGGTTGTCTTCGGCGGTGTATCACAGAAAGCACAAACTGATGCATTAAAAGCTGGCGTCGATATTCTCATTGCTACTCCCGGACGTTTGCTGGATTTGATTCAACAGAAATTTGTAAATCTTCAAAGTCTAGATATTTTCGTACTCGATGAAGCAGACCGCATGCTGGACATGGGTTTTATTCACGATGTAAAAAAACTATTGGCCATCATTCCTGCAAGAAGACAATCATTGTTTTTCTCCGCTACGATGGCTCCTACCATTGTAAAGTTGGCAGAAACCATTTTGAACAAGCCTGCGTCTGTATCGGTAACGCCTGTTTCATCAACAGCAGAAACTATTCAGCAGTTAGTTTATTTTGTCGATCAGAAAAACAAAAATTCTTTATTGTCTCATGTTCTGGAAGACAAAGCCATTGGTACAGCTTTAGTATTTACCCGCACGAAACACGGTGCTAATAAAGTGACCAAATATTTGCTCTCCAAAAACATCATGGCAGAAGCGATTCACGGAAATAAATCACAATCGGCCAGACAAACGGCATTACAAAATTTCAAAAACAGGACTACACGTATTCTTGTCGCCACTGACATTGCTTCCAGAGGCATTGACATTGATGACCTGACGCATGTCATCAACTTTGAAATTCCTAACATTCCTGAAACATACGTGCATCGTATCGGTAGAAGTGGTAGAGCGGGAGCAAAAGGAACTTCCTTTTCGTTTTGCGATGCAGAGGAAAAAGAATTTTTAAGAGACATTGAAAAATTAATTGGTAAAAAAATACCGGTTTTCGAAGATCATCCTTTCCCGATGACTAACGATAGACCAGAATTAAAAGCACAGACGCAACATAGCCTTCGTCCTAAGCAATCTAAGCCAAGCTCTTCTGCTCGTAACAAATCAAAAGGAAATTCTGGCAATAGCAGCCGTCCTGCTTCAGCCGGGGGGCAAGGAAATGCGGCACGTCCTGCTTCAAGTAATTCCGAAAATTCGTCGCGCCCATCTTCAGGTGGATCTGGAAATTCTTCCCGACCACCTTCAAGAAATTCAGGGAATAGTGCGAGACCAAGCTCAAATGCACCAAAGAAAAAATGGCCGGGTGCAGGAAATGATTCCAACGATAATAGAAATTATTAATTTAAAAAAGGCATTTAACATATCGTTAAATGCCTTTTTTTATGCTAAGATTTTCGTGAATGTGCCAGGTTTTCATAGAGCTGAATATAAGCTTTCACATTTTCTTTCCATGAAAATCGAGCAGCATATTCTTTCAGCTCTTTTTCAAAAGCATGTGGATTTTTATGAAAAACTTCCATCCCTCTAACAAATACTTCCGCCATGTGTGAGGGTTCAAAAGAATCCCAATAAAATGATTTATCATCTC
>JACMQM010000104.1 GCA_014376985.1 Cytophagaceae bacterium
CACTCACTCTTCACTATTTTTTCACTAAAACGTTTCATGTAACCGCCGAAATAGTTACTTTTACATCATGGTCCTGTGGCCGAGTGGCTAGGCTCAGCTCTGCAAAAGCTGCTACACCAGTTCGAATCTGGTCGGGACCTCTATTTAATTGATAAAACCGCTCCAATTATGTAAATTGCAGCGGTTTTTTTATGCACGTCACAAATTTGTAACATGGCAACAATTAAATTTTATCTCCGGAAATCCACCACAAGTAATACAGCGGGCATTCAGTGCTCGGTATCCTGGCCAGGAAACAGAATACAGAAATCCACCGGGCAGACCTGCCTTGTAAAAGACTGGTCCGAATCCTCCTCCAGGATCAAACCATCCGGCTATCATTCGAATCCCATCAACTCACTTCTCGATACCATTTTTTCAAATCTCAATACCCATTTTACGAATTGCCGGCTTGGTAAATCTCCAATACTCCAGGAAGAAATTGAGGAAATTATATCAGGAAAGACGGCACCATCAAAAAGCCAAATCATTGAGGAACTCATAAAAGAATTTTCTGCGGCGTCACTTTCGGGGGACCGCCGAACATCGGAAGGGAAAAAGATTACCGCCGGCACACTGAAGGGGTATAAAAACTCTTTCACGTGTCTTATGGCATATCTGACCCCTAAACGTATTACATCAATTGACCAGGTAACAGAAAAGGCAATAAAGGGATGGCAGGCGTGGCAATGGGAGGATAAGCCTGGAAAGAATAAAAAGGGAGAGGATATTGTAGTCCCGGGGTACTACGATAACTATGTGGGCAGAAATGCCAGGGTATGGAATGCCTTTGCCACCTGGTTGGAAAACACCGGTAAAAGTAATAAGCTCCCCAGGGCCAAAGCCTGGAAGGAGGATATCGATATTGTTGCCCTTGAACCTGACGAATTGAAAGCGATGGCCCAGTGGTCACCAGCAGATCCAATCATAGTTTACACCAGGGATATCTTCTTGCTTGGTTGCATGACTTGTTTACGGGTTTCCGATTTACTATCACTAAAATCGGATAACGTTGTGAACTCTGCCGGTGGTTGGTCCCTATCTGTTGTTGTTACAAAAACCACGAAATCAATGCAGATAAAACTTAACCCTTTTTCTAAAAAAATTATAGAGGAACGCATGGCGCAGGGTAATGATTTCCTTTTTCCAGACGTTAGCGATCAGGAGTTCAACCGGCGGTTAAAAGACCTATCGAAAGCCTTTGCGCTGCACCTGAAAGAGGCCAACATTGAAACGGCTAACAACTGGATGGGGAACTTTGCGAGAACGCGTTACAGGGCCGGAGAACCATTTACGGATGTGGTTCCGATGGTTGACATGGTATCCAGCCACACTATGCGCAGGACCGGTATAACATCGTTGCTAATTATGGGGGTGCCTGAAATATTGGTAAAAAAAGTATCTGGGCACTCGGGCACTTCTAAATCGTTTGCAAAATATGTAAGGTTCGCGCAGCACTTTATCGATTCTACGGCAAACTCCGCATGGATAAAGGTGTTTGAGTGATCAAACATGTTATGTTGCAACATGTTAATAAATTGTAAAAGTGTTGCACCGTCTATTGTTTATTCCATATAATTGTGGAAAAAATTACGCATTATGTTTTGTTATTCTAATTTTTGGTTGAAGCTGGAGCGGTTATTACTTAAATTTCGCCTGTTTATTGGCAAAAGTAAAATTCTATATTACAACACGCTATTGTACTTTAAGTGATTACTCTTTTGATTTCACTTTTTCTCTTAATAATGCAATAAAATCAGCTTGTAACTCAAGCTGATTTTTTAATTCCTGGTTTTCAATAAGCAATTTCTCCCTTTCCAATTCAGCCTCGTAATTGGTTGTACCTTCAACAAAGAAGTATGATATGTGAACGTTAAAAATATCGGCTATTTTTTGTAATTTTTCTATTGGGGGTACAGTCGTTCCATTTTCATAATAGCTTATTTGCTGTTTTTTAACACCTACTTTATGGCCAAGTTGTTCTTGAGTCAAACCTGATGCCTCACGTAAAGAGGTGATTTTAAGCTTAATATTTTTTATCATAACTTTTTATGTAAAAAAAGGTAAATAATATTTGACTAGTAATGTTTAATTGTTTTACTTTGAGACATATTACAAAGTAAATAGTTTAAAGTAGATATGAAAGACGCCGCCTCTAAAAACACCAAGAAAACGCACCCGGCCGGTCTAAGATTACCAAATGATCTAAAAACAGCGATTTTCAAAGCTTCGCAAAAAGCATCTGGTAAAGCGGGTAAACACGTATCTGAGCACAAACTTATGATACAAGGATTGTATCGTATTTTTTTGCCTGAAAAGTCAAATTAAATTTGTCATGTCAAGTATGGTAGCTGAAAAAGGAATGGTAATGTTAAGCGCAGAGGAGTTGGTCCAAATGATCAGAGATGAACGCCGCGAGGCTGTCCTGATTGTGATGGGAGAAATAGGCGAAGAGAAACCAATGACCAGATCCGAAGTGAAAATTTTCCTTGGTAAAGAGGGTCGCCCACTAAGTGAAGAAACTCTCCGAAAATACATCAAACAGGAAAGTAATCCACTGCCGTACGGCGGCAAAGGTAAGATGACATACTTCTACAAAAACGAAATCAGGGAATGGCTTTCGCGTCAAAAAGATGAATAAAATATCCACATACATCATTGCATCCGCCGCGACTCTATTAGTAACCGGTGGAGTGATTTGCTTGATAATGATTGTCAAGGAACACGCAGAAACTTTTGATCACCTATTTAAATTTTAGTCCAATGAATTTACGCGACTTATTCAGCAGCAAAGAAATTAATGACATGGCGAACTCTGAAAGGATCGCCGAGGATGCCAGACGCGGCATCCTAAACCTTTCACTTTTGACGAGTGCCCAGCGTGCCCGTTATAAACAAAGGATGAAAGAGAAGGCCTACGATCACGCCTACAGAACGGGGTTGAACATGTACAACTATTTCTGCCCTACTGGAAAGGTTCAAATCAGTTACCCGCCATCAAGACTACAGCGCGTGTTTAACGCCAACCAAAATAAAGTAGTTACCATTAGACATTTTAACTAAGATGGGTGTACACAAAATAGAACTCTGGCTAAATAATCGTGCAAAGTTGATCACGTACAGAGAAGAAGAGGGCAATGTTGAAATACTTTTTATCAACGCTACAGATCGCCTCAACTTGACAATTGACGAGTTGAAAGTAGCCACCGGAAAACTTAACGACGCGCTCGAAAAGAAATCCGCCTCCAATGTTCAACCAGTAACAGAAACAGCATGCCACTAAAACAAATTACCTGGAAAAATACAGATGATACACATCATTGTTTTTGTGGAGATAGATGGGTTGGTCAAGTACTTATAGGTTTACCATCTAATGGATATGATTATTACTGTGAACTAACATCCAAGCGTGGGCATACACAAAACGTTGCCGATGCAATGAAAGCCGTTGAACAGTCTTTAAAAGAATTATCAACTCAAATTTTTACCGATGGCAAATAAAGCAGAGGATTTTAAACAACAGATTTTAAAATCACACCGGTTATCGTTGAACGAAACCGATTTAAAGTTGCTAGAGTCGCAGCTGGATGTTTTGATCACTTATGTAAAGTATGACGAACCATCGCCAGAAAAACAAACAGTTGTACTAAAACCGAGGGTTGGCCTAACGCACGATGAATAATGTTGAAACGTTACCACCTCCTGAAAAATACAAACGTGTTAAGCCGTTTGATTTCCAGTGCCCGAAGTGCGATAAAGGATTTAGCGACTCGGAAAAAACATACACCAGATTATTGGAGTTGGACAGATCCAAATCAGTTACAATAAAATGCGAGTGCTTACACGTGTTTGAGATAACTAAAAATTTTGAAGGTGTAATTAGTGTGTATCGTCTCAATGCCATTAACCAGTGGGACGCGCTAAGAAAACCTAGACATTGAGCAGAAGGCTCTTTCCCTGGCCATTGAATAGACACCTTTTTATTACGACACATACGGAATCGATAAGGCCGGCCAGGGTTTCAAAGCAACAAATTAAAAATACAGAATACGAGAGCGACCTGCATTGACAGGCGCTCCGAGCCTTTCACAATTAGAACCTTTCGGGGTATAGGTAACCGAATATGGGAATGAAAAAGTTAAGAGTATTGGCATTGTCAGTTGTAACCCTTGAAGGTGTAGAAACAACAAAGTTTGAAATCCTTGAAGGTAACGAAGGTAAAGAGCCAAAAATCATTGGTCTTTCTGAAACTGACGAGGCGAATTTCGGAAAGTTCGAAGGTGGTAAAGAATACGACATCGAAGTATCAGAGGAACAGTGGGCGGAGATCGAATCGGCGGCAATTGCGCAGGATGAAAATTCTGAAAACACAGAATTGAAAGACGGCGAAACAGTAGACAACGCGGACATCGTGGATGCTGCTGAAGCGAAACAAGAAGGACAAGAGTAAATGGTCGCGGGGTTGGCAGAGTGGCAGAATGTAAAGGTCAATCGCCTGGTGGTTGGTCTCCTCGGGGGGTCGAGTCCCTCACCCCGCACACTCCAGCAACGCGTACAGAAGCTCGATTGATTTGTCGGTTTTAACCGGAATAGAGGCCGGTAGCCCCTTTGAGTAGGGGCACTTTGGAACCTTAGCTCAGTTGGCAGAGCATTCGCCGTTACGAATTAAATACAGCGTCGCGCCCAGGTTCGACCCCTGGAGGTTTCTCTAAAATTATTACGCATGACCACATCAACTCAAGTTTTAAATTTTCTGGATGATAATTCTGAAAATCTTACTAAGCAGGAATACAAAAACTGTTTGGAGTCCATACTTACAGGTATTGAGTCTCGCCTCGATTGTGTAAAAGAAGAATTAGAGGAGGAAGACAAAGAACAAAATGGCTAAGACAACTAAGCCACAGACCAAATCACAACGGCTCCGCTGGACTATTGAGAAAATTTGGGCCAAAGGTAAAAAGGAAAAGCCATTTGAACAATACTATTCTGATGTAATGGATATAATAATTAACCACTACGAGGAAAAGTATTTGAAAGCACCCCGCTCCCATTAAACAATTAATTCAACCCTTTTAAAATAAGTGGTTTTAGGTTAGAAGGAAGATTTATTTATGGCCGCCCGGGAGCGGGTTAGGGCGGTTTTTTCGAGTAAACAATGGAGGTGCCGGCTTTATTCAGTGGGCGAGGGTTAGCCACCCAATAATAAAAGCTGAATAGTTAGAACAGATCGACCCGGTCCCACTAAAATAAAATTAACTGGTTGTTGATTGATTCTACCGTGCGGGATCGGGTTAGCACGGTCACCTCTTAAAAATAATTATGACGATGAAGGAAATTGAAGAACTAAAAGAAAGACTAACAAAAATCTGCGAACTGGCCGGCGATGGTAAATATTTATTCAACGTCTCAGATGTTGCGGTACTGTTAAAGCTTTTAGAAGATCAAAACCGAAACATCCAAACACAGCATTTACGACTGCTGGACATACAACAGTTATCACATTTTCCAGTGTGTCATCAAGGAACTACTCCTCGAGTAATGAATTTGATTTTCAAAGACATTAACAACCGGTGCGCCGATTAACATGGCAAACACTTACGAACTATCGGACGGTACCAGGTTAAAGAAAAGCACAATTGATCGCCTGGTAAAAGAATGTAAAGACAGGGTAAGCCAGGCAGTAATAAACGATCAGGGTTATCTCGTGTGTGAGGATTGCCGCCGGAACGATTGCCAACCTGTAGAACGCTCCCACAACATATCGGTGGATATGTGTCAAAAGTTAGGGGTAACAGAGTACGCATACGCAGATGAAAACATTACGCACCGTGGCCAGCCATGCCACAAAATATACGACTCAAAACCAAACAGAGATTTGATAAACAAACTCCTGGCGCGGTTGAAACCAAACAGTAACCAATTTTAAGTTTTATATGAAAAATCAAATTTTAGAAGAGCTTCCTATAGAAGAGCGAGAGCAGGGGTTGCGTGATATTTGTTGTGGTCATGAAGTCCAAGACTATAAGCGCGAATTCAACGAGGAGGAGATTACGGACATGAGTAAATTCTATGTTCAGAAATCTACTGCACAATCCCGATCAGTAGTTCAAAAAAAGGCAGTCATTGACAGCCTGAAATCTGAATTGAAAATCGCACAAAAGGAACTTGACAAAATGCTCAGTATTATTTCAACTGGCCACGAGGTGGTACAGGGTGAAGTTTACATGATAGACGATCAAGAATCTGGCATGATGGGTTACTACGACCCTACAGGAAAGCTTATATCCTCCAGAAGGCTACGCCCTGAAGAGCGCCAACTACGTCTTAACCAATCTAAAGTATCATAATGAAAGACGTAAATCTAACACTCGTACAAGGGGAAAACATTTTCCGAACTGGCCCAGCGGCAATTATCCACGAACGCAAACCGGTAATTTTCAGTGGTACCATGGCCGCAGTTGTTGAGTTCTTCAAAGAACGCAGTAAGAATTTCTCAGAAGAAGAAAAGATCCGTACGCACATCAAGTACACGAAAACGGATAATACGCTTACACTGGTGATCAATGAAAATCATCCATTGCAAGATGTTATCACCGGATTGGTTAAAATGAATCCCACCTTTAAGGATTTTGGAATCAACACAGAGAAGTACTACACCCCTCTAGAATTCGCGAAGTTCATCAGGTTACGCCGATTCATGTTTGCCGATCTGGCAGAATACCAAACATTGTACTCTAAGTTGATGACCAACAAAACAGCCATCAACAAAACACAGGACAATGCCAAAGATGAACGTGGCAACTTAATGAATCACCTGGATAAAACCGTTGAAACGAATATCCCTAAGACTTTTAAGTTGAACTGTGAAATCATTAAAGGGGCTGGTAAAAACACGGTGATCGTTGAGATTGGCCTTGATGCCGCTGATGCAGGTATGCGCCTTTCCCTTTTCTCCAATGAGTTGGTTGAACTGGAAGAAAAAATCATTGATGAAACGTTCGCCACTACTCTTAAAGAGTTCGACGGATACCCTGTATTAGAATACTAACCTAAAAAGGGAGGCCACAATCCTCCCTTTTTTATTCCCTACACAAATGGAAAAAATATCAATGCACGATAGGGCCTTGGCTCAACTGGAGAAGAATGGAACATTGACAAAGGGCCAGTTTTTCAATTTAACGGGGTCCTGTTGCCTTAACGAGTACATCCGAATACTAAGACAGCAGGGACATAACATCGTGACGGAGAAAGACGCCCACAACAAGCCATGCCGGTATGTGCTGGTTAAAGAAGAAGCAACGACTGTAAAAAATGGCTAGATCAGAAAAAACCACAGTGGATTACTTTCCATTCCTCTGCAAAGAAGGAAAGGCGATGTACTACATCGAGACGAAGTACGGAAATGACGGGTATGCGACGTGGGTAAAATTGCTTAGACAGTTGGCGGTTACGAGTAATCACTATCTCAACCTGAAAGACAAAATAGAGTTGAAATTCATCGCCGCAAAATGCAATGTATCAGAGGCTAAGCTGATAAATATAATTGTTGACCTGTGCGAGATGGGCGAGATGAATACCGAGTTGTGGCAGGAATGTAATATTGTTTTCAGCGAAAAGTTTATTGAAAATATCCAAGATGCCTATAAAAAAAGGAACAATCACTGCATAACCCTGGTGGATTTACGGATCCTTTTACAGGGTTTAGGGATTCTTAAACAGGATAAAAGTACACCCAAGGTATCCGGTAATCCGCATACTATACTAGATGATAGTATATCAGAGAATACAATACCAGAGAATAGTATAGAAAAGGATAAGGGTGCCGCTACCGCGACACCGCCACCCACACCAACAATAAGTTTAAAAGAAAGGGAAAAGGCGTTTTTTGATTCTTTGACCCCATACGTGAAAGATTACGGCCGCGAGATGTTGCGCGCATTTTATAACCACTGGTCCCAAATCAACCCGGGCGGTAAAAAAATGTGGTTTGAAATGCAAAAGACATTTGAACTTTCAAAGCGCCTTCAAACCTGGAAAGCAAACGATATCGCTTGGAATAAAGAAGGAAAAGGGGGCGCCGCGCCGGAAAATTTGCAACAAACATTTGAAGATGGTATGACTGTTTTAAAAGCAACAAGACAATGAAACAAGGACTTACCAAAGTTGAAATATCGGAGTTGACCCTTTCAACGGTTGGAATACATTATAATGCCAATACAAGCGTTGTGCTGCGTTCCAATGGTAACCCGATGGTAATTGCCGCAAGCATGGCACCTAAAACGCTTAGCGAGGCCCTGGAAGCTCCAAAAATAAACTTTCTGTTGGCCACATGGGGAGAGGACAATGTAGAATCGTGTTTGTTGGCCATGTTGACAGACAGCGCAAAGGTTTTAGGCTTTAACACTGCTGAATCGGGCAGAATATTGGGACTTATGACCCGCGACTTCCTGGACATGTGCCCGGATTGGTCAATTGAGGATTTCATGATTTTCTGCCAACGAGTACGCCGTCGGGAATTCGGTAAGACTTTCGGTAAGACAGACTGGCAAGTATTTTATCAATGGCGCATTATGTATTTCAACGAGCGCATGGATGAAATCGAAAAGCTAAACAAGTCACTGAAGGAAAAAACGGACCAGGAAAGCGAAACGGTAACCAAGGCAACACCGGACAAGTGGAAAGCCAAATTCGAAGAACTTATCGCCGAATTAGAATCCTCCAGGAAAAAGGATTCTAAGGACTACCAGGAACACAAAGAGTTGATAAAGCAAATGCAGGCCGAGTACATGGCTGTGAAGAAAACAGTGCGGTGGGATTGTGAGACTGATAAACAATTTACTTTTCAACAAAACTATGAAGTAGTGCACGAAACAGTAAAAGGCTTTGTGGTCCGTGACAATAAGCATAACGAGGAGTTTGTATACCGGGACGATGTAACCAAAAATTATTAACAAAGTGGAAGATATAAAATTTGGAAGTATACAATATTTTGAGTTGCTCTCTTTGAGAGATAAACTACAGTCCAGGTACTTAAATAAGTTGGGGTTGTCAAATCTTGACAGGTTACGAAACGAGATATACCTAAAAGTTGAAAGCATTCATTACGATCACAACCAAAGTAAATCACAGCAACAAAATAAATAAATCATGAAAGAATTAGTACAGCACTTTTTAACGAACAACATGGAAGAGGTTGTTAAAAAATCATTAAAGAACTGCCACTGTAAAGGGCTTTACTCAATAATGCTTTTGGATTCACCAGGTAAGACCATACGCCTATACGTTGCCACTCCTGGTAATGAAATGTGGAAGAACAGTCCAAACCATTCATTTAGTGATGACATGTCGATAGGCTTTCACCCACATCACTGCGATTTAAAAATTGTGGTATTACATGGGGCATTGTTTCACTGGCTGGTAACGGAAGTACCCGGAAACAACATTAAACGGTTTAAGTATGACTCTAAAATCAAAACCGGCAAAATCAAATTTATAAGCGACGGCACCACTTCCTTGACAACGGATAAGGCAGGATTTCACAAAGAAGGGGACGTTATTCATTTAGCCGCCGCCTCAATACATACGGTTTGTTGCTCTGTTAACCAAGTAACGGCATGGATGGTTTTCGAAGGAAAATCCGACCCCAACTATAAACCGGTGTGCTATTCCAATCACGACTTAACAAAGGCTGATTTCAGTGAATTATACCAACCAATGACGAAGGAGCTCATCCTGGCCACGATTGCACGTGTTGACCTGTAAGTATGGATACTACAGGAATGAGATTCCAATGTAAGAATTGCAAAAAGAAACAGAAGGTTGACGATTTACACTGGGAAGCATTATCACACGATGAGAGAGGAGATAGGTTTTGCGTTTCATGGAATTACTCAATTACAAAAAACATTTGCCCTTTATGTGGCAGCGACAAATTACGACACATTAAAGCTTTCAAAGTTTAAAACTATACAAGAATGTTAATAACAGACGATAAAATAGTTGTCACCAGCGAAATGATGACAGACGCAAACATGATGCGCGGAGGGGAGTTCGGTATACCGGTTGATCCAAAGGATCCTTCAAAGGGATTACAATGGAAACACGCCTTTGAGTGCGAAGATGATGACTTTGAAAAAATCGAGGAGTACTTCCTAAATAAAGCAAACCAGGTAATTGATATTTTTCAACTGGAATCGGAACGTTTCGCCTGGAGTATGGCAAAGTTTCCAGAAGCTACCGCCTTATCCAGCTTGCTTAAAATGAAGGAGGAAATGGATGAGATAGAAGTCGAGTTGACCATGGAACAATCCTTTACTACAAAGGAAGCGACATCGAAAGAATACGCCGATGCTTTGATGTGCCTGTTTGACTCAGCGGGGCGCCATGGTATTACACCGGTTGAAATTTTCGCCGCCTACCGTGACAAATTTGAATACAACAAAACATGTGAATGGGTAAAGAACCCGGATAACACATACTCACGCAAAAAGTAGAACCATGTCAGAAAAAGCAGATTGGACAGTTGCCGACAAAGACGGCACAATCAATATACCGGACGAGTTGGCGCCTTTATTCAATAAACTAGGCTTTCAAATGCGCTTTGTATTGCTTTCAGACAAGAACGAAATACAGGCGGTGGTTGATATGTGCTGGTTGGCTCAGAAGTTCTTCAGTGAACATCCGGAGGCATTGTTGAAACCAGAAGCCGCAGAATTACCGGATTTACATGATGCAATACACCAATGGTTTGAATTGTCATACTCCCAGTATTTGACCATACCACGCAGCGTATTACAATCTATGCCTAGTGAGTGGCAAAAACAGTTTGTTAAATGTCTCAATGAACTGGATGAAAAGATCGATTGGCGGCCATCAAAAGGCAGGTATTGGGTACAGTTGAAAAACGAAAAGGGCCAATACGTTCACGATCCACTTATGGATTATCAACGCGGCAGGAGAGTTATCCCATTTACAACCGAAGTAAAAGAGGGAGTTTAATATGAACGGCAGCAAAAGGGATAAACAATGGTGCTCTTACCTATACGAAAAGAGATTACGGCCCAAAGCAAAAACTCGAAAGACATTTGACCTAAACGCCAGCAAGTACTCAATCTTCTGGTTTATCAGATGTGGGAAAATCAAAATAGTAACAGCCGGTTGGCAAAAACGAAAAGGGAAAATATGAATTCAGGTATAGAAGTAATTGCTGCGGAAAGACAAAGGCAAATTGAAAAGGAGGGTTGGGATTCTAAACACGATAATAAGTGTAACGACGATGAACAATTGACATTTGCCGCAATCTGCTACGCTACACCTCGCCGTTTACGAGGTTTTAGCGGGATTGATGTAAATACAAGACTATGGCCATGGGCTTTAAAGTGGTGGAAACCTTCAGCGGTAGAAAGTACAGAGGGACGGATTAAAGAGTTGGCGAAAGCCGGAGCGTTGATCGCAGCAGAAATTGACAGAATAAACAATTTAAAGTAAAAGTAACCATGTCCAAAGTAATCACATTTTCAAGGCACTTTCCAAAAGGCCATCCAAGGCAGGGGGAACCAACATACTTTGTTGAGAAGTATTGGAACAGTTTCAACGTGCAAGCACTGGGGGAGGAGTTTGTCTACCCGTTCGAGGAAGAACTGTACAAACTGAATAAAGACCGGTTAGGCTTATGGCCATTACAGGATGTTACGTTTGATCCACCGATAATATCATCGATGAGGGAGTCCTTTGGCGCCAAACTTCACACTATAAGGGCAGGTAATCGCTTTAAAGAAGGTGAAATGTTTAGCCCCCGGGTATGGTCCGGTAAGCCATACAACAGCAAACAAATAGTAATTGGTCCCGATACTAAGGTTGTAAAGACTTACGAGATTTCAATTGTGTGCACTGGTGATAAAGGGTTTGCTGTATTAGATGGCCAGGAGTTCCCACTAAATAACGAATCAATGAACGCAGCACTATTGGCTTCTAACGATGGCCTTACTGTTGGTGATTTGGTCGCTTGGTTTTCTAAGCCAATGAAAGGACAGATTATCTGCTGGTCCGATGAAGTAGAGTATAACCACCATGTGGGATAAAGTTATCGACTTAGAGGCTTACTTCTCTACTTCAATACTGCCACCTGGTCCAATAAGGATATCAGTATGCGAGACGATAGAAAACCCTCGGTTGTTTGTCGATAACCATTTGCAAATGGTGAAAAGAAACATCGGAAAAGAAAAGTTTTTACCCTACCTGGATCGGTTGATCCAGTTTAAAGAATTGATTGAAAAGACATGAAGCATATTTCTTTATTCAGCGGGATAGGAGGTTTTGATTTAGCGAGCGAATGGATGGGATGGGAGAATATTGCATCCTGCGAAATTGCTGATTTTCCTAACAAAATATTAGAATACTATTGGCCTAAAGCAAAACACCATAGAAACATTTATGACACAGATTTTACTATTTACAGAGGAAAGTGTGACATCCTTACAGGGGGATTCCCTTGTCAACCATTCAGTGTTGCAGGCAAAAGAAAAGGCACAGAGGATGATCGTCACCTCTGGCCAGAAATGCTTAGAGCAATTAGAGAAATTCAACCACTTTGGATCGTGGGAGAAAACGTTCTCGGCATTGTTAATTGGTCAAAAGGATTGGTATTCGAGCAGGTGCAAATTGATTTGGAAGATGAAGGGTACAAGGTACAAACGTTTGTACTTCCAGCTTGTGGTGTCGGCGCTTCACACAGGAGATACAGAACTTGGTTTATTGCCTACAGCGAGAGCAAACAAAGTCCACGCAAAACTTTCTCAGAACCTATCGGAGAGAAACAAAGGGAATTTGGAGGAATGGGCATCAAAACAAATGATGAATTTGATACCGACACCAATGGCATCGGATCACAGAGACCGAGGCGGGCCCAGGAATCCTGCTATTCAGAACAGAGTAGAGAAAGGGAAGAGTATAGAGCTTTCAATGATGGTCAACGGGAATTTATCAGTCCTATTTGTAGAGGATATGATGGGCTTTCCAAAGAATTATATCAGGAAAGCCTTAAAGGGTTAGGTAACTCCATCGTTCCACAATTGGTTTATCCAATATTCAAATCCATTGAACAATACGAGATATTATTTAATGAACCAGTGGGATAGATATTACCGTGTTAAAATGGATACAACGACTCAGGTAATAGAGTTAATGGATTCCGATCCTGATGCCGAGTACTTGTTACGGATAAGGGATTTGGCCACAGGTAAAGAAACATTTCTAAATAAGGATTACCTCTTAAGAAAATGGACCGATGCGAATAATGGAATACAAACTCAACTCTTTATGGTTGACAAAACAGAAAAAATAAAAGCGTTGTACAAAAATAAAAAGCGATGAAAGTAAACTACGGATTGATCGGCGGTGTATTGGGTTGTTTCATATTCTGGGCAATTGTTCTATACCTCTTTACCAAATAACACGAATGGCATGCCGTCCAGCAATGGACACATTTTTTGTAAACGTTCTAAACAAATGATTTTAAACAGGCTTGGCAACAAGACAAAAATAGCTGGGGAGATACAGAAATACTTCCCACAACATGCGATTTACATTGAGCCATTCTTTGGCGCTGGTGGGATGTTCTTCAACAAACCAAAAGCCAAATACAACTTTGTAAACGATTTCGATGATGATGTGTATAATCTTTATCGACAACTTCTCGATAATAAAGAAGAACTGATCCGGATGATAGAAATGACGCCGGTAACAGAAACCCAGTTTAAACAATGGGGGAAAGGTAAGCGCGAGGATACTCCTCTTTTGAACGCTATCAGGTTTTTATTCATTTCCAACTTCGGACTATATGGAAAGCCTGACACACTACGTATCGGAGCGGTAAACCCTAAGAAGGCCATCCTGGAGCACATTGATATTACTTTCGAATACCTGGGCGATGTGTACTTCTTCAACTGTGACTTTCGCAAGGTATTTAAGAAGTGTGACTATAAAGGAAACATAGAGAAGTGCTTTTGCTACTGTGATCCTCCTTACCTAGAAACCGGCAGCAACTACTCTGCAGACTTTACCGAACAGGATAGCTTTGACTTATTCGACGTCTTGCAAGGTAGCGGAGTGAAGTGGGCGATGAGCGAGTTCAATCACCCTTTTATCTTACAACAGGCAGAAGAGCGCAAACTGAAAGTGAACTACATCGGCGAACGCAAAAACATAATGAACAAACGTATCGAGGTCCTTTTGACCAATTACGAAATACCCCAATACAATTTATTCGACTAACCCCAAATAGAAAATGGATATACTGATTGATTTCGATGGGACGTGCGTACTGCATGAGTTCCCTAAAGTAGGCCCCTCGGTTCCCGGGGCGGTTGAAACACTAAAGGCGATAGTTGCCAATGGTCACAACCTTATCTTATTCACCATGCGCAGCGATGTAGAGGATCCGAAAAGTGAATCCGAAGAAATAGTTTGCCAGCCTGGGCCATACTTAACAGAGGCGGTACAATGGTTTGTTGATAACGAGATACCATTGTATGGTATACAGGTCAACCCAACGCAGCACACTTGGACAACATCACCAAAGGCATACGGTCAGTTAATGATTGACGATAGCGCCCTGGGTTGTCCGTTAATTCCAGATCCGAACGCCCGGCCCTTTGTTGATTGGATCGGTGTTAGAAAGCTTTTAAAACTTAGAGGAGTACTGTAATGGATACAACTAACCTATTCAAAGAAATAGAGGCGCGCCATCCCTTATTAACAATTAGGGATATCGGTTTCATTTACGATTTGTCCATGTGGGCAAATCGTAAAATCACCTCACACCGCCTAAAAATGATTACCAATGTTATCAAATTTAAAAGAGAACAGGATGAACGGTTTGGAATTACTCAATGAACTAAAGAGCCAATGCTGTCTAATATACAGCGATCACGATAAAGGGATAAATCCTGATTTAGCATTGGAGGAGATATGTCTGATTGTTTTGTCATTCTTTCCCGGTATCACTTTAGACGATTTGAAAGGATCCAGGCGAAAGCGTGAGTTTATTGTTCCTCGTCAACTATGCATATTCTTTGTGCACGAGGCGAATAAAGGCACCATGTCGCTAAAGAAGATAGGGCACTGGTTTGGTGGCCGAGACCATTCAACAGTAATACATTCTAAAGACGCGGTGCAGGACCAGGTGGATACGGATAAGGTCTATTGCGAAATGTTCAATCGTGTTAGTATAGCGCTTAAACTAAGTACTCATGACAAATAATGAGAATCCAGATGAGTACTATTTGGTAGTTAAGAAAGGTAAAAAGTTTCTAGAGGGCCACAGCTACTCCACCGCATTTGGTTATAAATACTATTGGACTGCTATCCTTTCAGAGGCTAGGCATTTCAATGTAACGGAAGACTACGCAGATAATTTCGCTAGTGACACCGGAGGGAAAGTTCAAACAATTAAAAGATAATATACCATGGAACACTTCTATCCAATATTGGGGTACATCATTGTAAACGTATTGGGCTCATGTGCCGCCTTTCTTTTGTTGTTGTATGCATTTCGCTACATACTTGAAAAGGTAATTAACTGGATTGGCGATGTGTCCTCTGGGATATGGATAATCGTCGAGTATCGCTTTCATCGGAAAGAGTTTAAAAAATGGATAAAAGACAAGCAACGTATAAACCCTCATTACAAATGATCAAAAAACAGAAATACTTCACATTGAAAGACGGCCTCATCTGGTGGGCCATATCCCTATTAGTTGTTGGATGTGCTATATGGACAGGTAGGCCGGTATACTTGGATGGGTATATTGTACTGATGAGGCCCTGGGCCGCCGCTGGCTACTTAGTATTAACTCCGCCCCTTATGCTATTTATTAAGTACTACTCATCAGAAGGGGCCAGCCCTACCAATGTACTGGATGACGAATAGTATATAACATACCTGGCTCCTTACTATAGACAGCAGCCCCCCTGGTGGGCCTGTCCTATTGTAAGACTTAATCCCTAACCCATGTTGTGCACACCAGCTCACACGCTATTACAATAAGTATATAAGCACTACTGTATGAGAGGACCTATAATAATAACTAACCCCCACCGACACATCAAACGTAAGAAGAAACCTAAACGTAACCCTCAATCGTATGCCAAGGGTCATGCGTCATCGGTTAGAGAGTTCACGTTAAAGACTGAGCGTAATAATGTTAAGGGGTGTGGCACGGCCTACCCTCATCCATGCGGCTGGTTATAAAAAAAGAAAAGGTACTCCTGGGGCCGCCCCGCTTCTACGCAATAGATGCTAAGCCGCGATCCGCATAGTCGTTCGAGGTATTTCAATAAATGTTTACATTTCTGTTAACATCAAGATGTAAACATCTAACTTTATAGATGTAAACAAACTAAATGCCCTTTTACACCAGGTCGCAATTCGCTGATTTGTGCGGGATTGAAAAGAAAAACGCCCGCGCTTACATTTCCACTAATATAAAACGTGGGCGCATCGTGCTCTCGGGAGAATTGATCGATGACGAGTTGGAGGTGAACAAAGATTTTTTGGCCCGCGCATTGGTCAATGCGGAAAAAAGGGAACAGCCCCAGCAAGAAGAATCCACAAACGAATCCGCTCCCGGGCCGAAAGTTTCTAAACCAATTTATCCGGATCAGCCTGGTAAAAATTTGCAGAAGCCGAATACAACCGGCAACATGTCAATCGAAAAGGCGCTCAAGCAGCAAGAGTTCGAGAAGAAACAAGTGGAAACCCGTATCCTTAATATAAAAGAGCAGAAGTTAATCGGCGAAGTTATACCGACGGACTTGGTTAAAATGCTTTTTACGCAACATTCTCAGTCAATCACTACCGAATTCAATAACAGTATCAGCGATTTGGTAACACTTTTTGCCAAACGAAACGGCATGAACACGAATGAACTCGCCGAAATGCGCGGGCAGATCGTTGTAATAATTAACACGGCAGTGGATAAAGCGGTCAATCTTTCCAAGAAAAATATCAATAATATTATAAACGAGTTCGCCGTCAAACGAGACGTGGGAGAAAGGGAATAAAAAGTTATGTTGTTAGACTACAGCCTTCAATTAGATGAAATTTTAGAAAGCAGTAGGATACATCTCTCTTCAATAAAACCCAGTGAATGGACCGAGGCGAACATGATAATGCAGAAGCCTTTCCCTGGTCCATTCAGGTACAGCCGTACACCATACACCAGAGAAATTATAGATTGTTTTGCACCAGACCATCCGGCGCGCATTGTAAGCGTGATGAAAGGCGCTCAGGTTGGATTTTCTTCCGGTGTTATCTATCCAGCGGTGGGATGGATAATGAAAAACCAACCAGGTAATACTCTTTTGATGGTTGGCCACGATGATTTAGTGGAAGAAACCATGACGAAAATCGATTTAATGATTGACGCCACGGGACTAAGGCCACTCATTCGGTCAGCAGTTCAAAGAAATAAGGCCGGTAAAACTGGTGATACAAATACAAAAAAGGAATTTCCGCAGGGATATTTGGTAGTTGGTAGCGCAAACAACCACAAAGTACTCCGCCAGCGTGATATGCAGTATGGGATTATTGATGACTTTGAAGCCGTAAAAGGAAGTTCAAAAGAATCAGGTAACAGCCGTAAACTAATTGAACAACGTTTCGCCGCGTACGCGGACAAAATGAAACTGTTTTATATTTCAACTCCGGAGTTGAAACAGACCAGTAACATCGAACCTGCATACATGTTGGGGGACCGTCGTAAATTTATGGTACCATGTCCTGAGTGTGCAGAGTTCATAGATCTACATTGGAGTATTGCTGTTGATGGTGATCCTAAACAGATGGCCGGTATTACCTGGAAAAAAGATTCTCGAGGTAAGTTGGTCCATGGTTCTGTTGGTTATGTTTGCCAAAAATGCGCAGGATTCTTTGACGATAGGAAGAAGAACGAACTTTTACAACCAGGATTTTGGAGGCCAACAGCGGAACCATCACGCCTTGGAAATTATTCATACCACTTATCCAGCTTGTACGCACCGGCAGGAATGTACGATTGGGAACATTATGCGTTGAACTTTGAGGAAGCGCACCCAGAGGGCAGCAAAAGAGACGAGCATTTATTCCAAACACACCAAAATTTATGCCTGGGTTTAACTTATGAAGCAACTGGTGAAACATTAAAAGCCAATGAGCTACAGAAAAATATTTCTAAATACGAGATCGGTCTTATTCCTGAGAAGATTTCAGTCAACCACGGCAACGGAGAAATTGTTTTAATTACGTGCGCATGCGATTTGAACGGAACGGAAAACGATGCCAGGCTGGATTATGAAGTTGTGGCATGGTCAGAAAGCGGCTCCTCCTATAGTATAGAACACGGAAGTATTGGAACATTTATCCCCCGGGAGGGCGCGAAGAAAAACAAAGAGGATCGTGCACGTTGGACTTATGAACATTATAGAAGTAATAGTGTGTGGCCAGAATTAGATAAGGTGATCGGAAAAATTTACGAGACGGATACGAATCGTAAAATGCAAATATTCATCACCGGTATAGATTGCGGTCACTACACAAACCATGCTTACACTTATATAGATAACAGTAATTATACAGTTGTTGGTTTAAAGGGTAAGGATTCGGATAAATTAGTACGATTGAGCGCCGATATGCCGACATTTAAGCCGGCGAGAGAGCGCGCCAAGTTGTATTTGGTTGAAGTAAATCATGTGAAGGACGACCTTGCAGACCTTATGAAACTTAAATATGACTCTGGAAATGACGATAAACAACCACCGGGATTTATGAATTATCCAATTCCATCTAGCGGCATGTACCTTTTTGATAATTTCTTCGAACATTATCAAGCCGAACATCGCATCGTTGTAAACAAGGAAGGTGAAGGGATATCGGCGCGCTGGGTAAAAATAAATACAAATGTTCAAAATCACTTTTTTGATGTGCGTATTTATAATATGACACTGAAGGAAATCCTAAGTTCAATTGTGTGTAAAGAAGCAAAAATCAAAAACCACACATGGAAGGATTTTGCTGATTTAATGATGGGAAGAATGTAGTTATATTTCTGTCCCCTCTTTGGGGACAGACTTTGTAAGCGGCTCTATAATGGTATAATTTCAAACGTTATACCATTATAAAACGCATTTACCATGGCATCGGACGCAGTAGGATTAGAAAGGGTTTCCAGAGTAGTAGGTTACAAACTTCAAAAGGGAAACTTCAGTGAAGTAACCCCCAATCTTCCACAAAGTATCGCTGTCTTAGGTGAAGCGAACGAGGCCAATCAGGCCGCACTCGATTTAACCCCATGGGTTTTTACATCGTTGCAACAAGCTGGAATCCGTTACGGATTCGGTTCTCCGATTTATTCTTCATTAAGAATTTTAAAACCAAACAGCGGAAGAGGTAGCGGAGGTATTCCAATCACTGTATATCCACAAGCTAAAGCGGGTGGATCGGTAGCTAAGATTTTATATGTAACTCCAACTGGTACCGCTACAGGGAATACAACTCATACCGTTGTGCTCGCCGGTCGTTATGGTCTTGATGGTGATACGTACGATTTCACTGTAAACACTGGTGATACTCCAGCAGTAATCTGCGGTAAAATTTCATCTGCGGTAAACTCTATTTTGGGAGCGCCAGCAATTGGAACAGCAACATCAACAGAAGCAGTATTAACCGCAAAATGGAAAGGTTTAACTTCCCAGGATCTTGTAGTTAGTATTGACACAAACGGTAACGATGCCGGTGTAACATACGCAGTAACTCAAAACACCGCAGGCGCTGGAACTCCAACCATTGGCACCTCTTTATCATTGTTTGGTAATACATGGCATACTCAAGTAGTTAATACCTACGGTGCAGTACCTTCTATTATGACCGCCCTCGAAACATTTAACGGAATACCTGACCCGACAGCCCCAACAGGTAGATACCAAGCCACTATTGTCAAGCCATTCATCGCTCTTACCGGTTCTGTTTTGGATGATCCTTCATCTTTGACAGATGGAAGGTTGAACGATGTAACAATTGCTATTTGTCCCGCCCCTCTTTCCAAAGGACTTCCATACGAAGCGGCAGCAAATATGTGTGTATTATTCGCGCGCCAGGCACAAGATACTCCACACTTAGATGTTGAAGGTAAATCTTACCCTGACATGCCGACTCCTAAAACAATCGGCTCAATGTCTACATACGATTTTAGAGATCAAATCGTACAGAAAGGTTGCTCAACGGTTGAATTGGTTGGCGGTAAATATATGGTTGATGATTTCGTGACAACCTATCACCCATTGGGTGAAAACCCTCCTCAATACAGGTATTGCAGAATATTGAATATTGACTTCAACATTCGTTTTGCTTATTACCTGAAAGAAGAGATCAATGTAAAAGATCACGTTATCGCGAACGATGATGATATCGTAACAGCTTCAAAAGTTGTTAAACCTAAACAATGGAAACAGGTTTTAAATAATCTTTTCGAAGAGTTAGAATCTCGTGCATTGATTGTTGATTCAGGTTTCTCTTCGGCCTCTTTAACTGTTTCCATTGGAACGGTAAACCCTGATAGACTTGAAACATTCTTTAAATATAAACGCTCTGGAGTAGTTCGTATTTCAAGCACAACTGCGGAAGCAGGATTTAATACTGGTTCATTACAAAATTAACATATCGCGGGGTAGAGCAGTTGGTAGCTCGCTGGGCTCATAATCCGGAGGCCGCAGGTTCGAGTCCTGTCCCCGCTACAAAACAAATACAACTATGGCAGTAGGTGGCGATATCGTCGAGATCACATGGAATCACCCAACACTAGGTACGGGTGTAGTTTATCCTAAAGCGGCAGAAGATAGCACATTTGATCATGGCGGCTTCAGAGGAAACGATGATGCTAACATGATAGATGGTAGCGGGAAAACAATCAGACAACTCAACCGAGTAAGATGGTCTGTTGAAACAACTTGCTCATGGGATATGAACAGTGCCACAGAGGTGGAAAAATTTAGTGCTCTTGCTGGTGATCCACAGGAGGCCGATTGGACATTTACACACGTTAACGGTGTCGTTAAAGGTGGTAAAGGTTCTCCGGTTGGCGATATACAAGGAAACGGAAATGCCGCGACGTTTGCTATCAAAATCTCAGGCGGTGGAAAATTGAAAAATATTGTTGGACCTACAATTTAAACTATGAAACTAGAAGTAAAAATTCCTTTAGACAAAGCGGCAGAAGAAATCGAGGCCTGGTTTGACAGAAAAAAAATTATGCCATCCCAGAGAGAAACATACAAAGACCACACGGAGATTTTAGTGGAGGCTTTGGCTTACGGTATTCTGGCACTTGACGATCAAGGATGTTTTACTCAACAGATACAGCATACTTCAGAAGATGAAGCTGCTGTATCTGTTCTGAAATATAAATCAAGGGTTAGCGCTCGTGTAGTTGAGCCACACTTAAAAGGTGTTAAAGGGAGCGATTCTGATGGCCGTATTTTGGCTTACATGGCATGTTTAACGGATCAACCTAAAGGCGTGTTAAAGGCTTTGGATTCTTCCGATTCTCGTATTGCTAACTCTATCGTAGTTTTTTTTCTGGGATAGGTTGGGCGTCCCTGATCAACATGATTGCAACGGTTGTCCGGGAACATCATTGGTCACCTGCTGTAGTGGGTGACCTTTATTGTGATAGCGAGGATTACCAAGGATTAGAATTTTGGTACAATGATGTTCTCGAGTGTATTGAAAATGTAAAAGCAAAAACAACAGTTACCCCAACCACTACTTAAAAATGCCGGCGTTCATTGTCCCTTCCATATTCACCGCAATAGACAAGCTTACCAGCCCTATTAAAGGGATGATAAAAAGCTTGGACTCATTCGGTTCGAGGGCGGATGCCGCAATTTCAAGGAGTGAAAGACTTTTTAAGAAACTAACACCAGCGCTCTCCGGAGCGGCGAAGGAGTTTTTAGCCTTTGCGTCTACCGCGGCGATCACCGCCGCGATTGTTTCTGGTATTTCTTTTTCATCAAAATCCTTAATTGATTATCAGGATTCAGTTGCGAAATTCAGAACAATCGTAAGCGATCTATCCGATAAAGACTTTGCAAAATTTCAGAATAAAATAAATTCAGTTGCTGCTGATACAAAGGAATCATCGATAACAGTTGCCAACTCGTTCGAGATGATTGCCGGGTTGAATGCTAAACTGGCAGAAACCGCAGACGGTTTGGGTACTGTATCCAAAGCGGCGATCACTTTATCTCAGGCTTCGAAAGATGAACTCGGAAAATCAGCGAGTAACCTGGTTGGTATTTTGAACCAATTCAATCTCCAGGCGGACCAGGCCAACCGAGTAATAAATGTTTTGGCCGCTGGTCAGGCTGTTGGTGCATCTTCAATCATAGAAACAGCCGACGCATTTACTGTGTTTGGTGCCGTTGCCGATGCTTCAAATTTAAGTTTGGAACAAAGTACGGCATTAACCGAAGTGTTGGCATCAAAGCAAATTAAAGGAGCAGAAGCTGGTACTGCATTGCGTGGTACTTTGATAAAATTGAAAGCAGCAGGACTTGGTTATACATCAGGTTTATTTAATACTCGTGATGCATTGGCTGAATTAAAAACCAAGTTTGACAAATTGCATACTGCCAAGGAAAAAGATGCTTTGATTGATAAAGTATTTGGTACAATCAACGCAACAACCGGTACAATTTTATTAAACAATATTGGTCTGTACGATACTTTTACTAAAAAAGTAACGGGAACAAGTGAAGCCCAAAAAGCGGCAGAGATCAATAACAATACCCTATCCAAATCATTAGAAAGGCTTAGTAATAAATGGGTGAATCTTATCACCGGTAGCGAAAGGGTATCTGCGGGAGTTGATATGTTCACAACTGCGGTTATTTTCTTGACCGATCACATGGAAGGTATTATTACGACTGGTGCAGTGATTCTTGGTTTTTTTGCTGGTTGGAAGGCATTGTTAATTGGGAGCAAAATAGCCATGGCCGCTTACAACATTGCTTATGGAATAAACAACGCAATACAAAAGAGGTCACTGTTCTATACTCAAGGAAATACATACGCTAAAACAGCCGATTTAATAGCTACAAAAGCAATCACCGCTGCGCAGTGGTTGTGGAATGCTGCCATGAGTGCCAATCCTATCGCGCTTATTGTAATAGGTATTGCACTACTCGTTGCTGGTGTTGTTTTAGCGATAAAGTATTGGAACGAATGGGGTGCCGCCGCGACTGCGGTATTCGCCATTTTTATGCCTTGGCTTTCCTTGATTATTTCCTTGATACAATCTTTCCGGAGAAACTGGGATATGATAACTAAAGCTTTTAAAGAAGGTGGAGTATTGGCAGGTATAAAGGCAATTGGAGCCACCTTGTTGGATGCTGTACTTATGCCATTGCAGCAAATTTTGGAAATCATCGCTAAAGTTACGGGAGCAGATTGGGCATCTGCTGCGGCTAAAGACTTGCAATCTTTCCGGGAAAAAATTGGAGTAAACGTAACAACTGACGAGAGCGGCCAGCCATTGGAAAAAGCCGCAGTTGATCCAGTGGCGGCCAAGCAGGATGCATTGGTTCAAAAAATGGAATCAACAAATAATGCGAAGGTAGATATCAACGTCAACGATCCAAACGGAAGAACAACGGCATCAAGCGATAACAACAAAGTAAATATAAGTACTTCATCAACTATGCAATTCGGTAAATAGATATGGATGTAGCTTTATTAGAAACTCTTAACGGGGGCGATATTCAAATAAATGGTAATGACCTGGCTTTACAAAATAGCTGGGGCAATATGATTTACATCGCTCTTTTTGGTGGTAATAAGGAAGCAGATACGAAATCCATTCCAGATAACGAGATGGATAATAGTTGGTGGGGTAATGACTTGTTAATGCCGAATGATCCCGCAATACAATTTAACTCAAAGACAGAAAGGATACTCGATTCGGTTGCATTAAACAGTAACGGAAGGATACAAATTGAAAATACAGTTAAAGAGGACCTCGCTTTTTTAACCATCTATTTTATCATAGCTGTATCCGTTACTATTATTTCAACGGACCGAATCAAAATAGAAATACAGGTGAGAGCTTTAGATTCATTGCCGTCACAGTATGCCACCGCGATTATTATTTGGGATGTCAAAACTAAATCATTCGGGGATTTCAATTTCACAGACTTTAACGATCAGGATTTCTTTATATGAACCCTATCCCAACTTCAAAACAATTGTACGATAGTATACTCGCTGATTTGAATGCGGCGTTTACAATTAATATACCTTTTTTTGGAAAGAGTTTCCTCAGAGCCTTGGCTGGTGTGCAGGCTGGTAAATTGAAATTATTTTACCTGCTTCTCGGCAAACTTCAAAAGAATATTTTTGTCGATACTGCGGATCCTGAATCATCAGGTGGAACCCTTGAAAGGTTTGGCCGTGTAAAAATAAATAGGGATCCATTCAACGCACGGGCTGGGCAATATACTGCATCCGTTACCGGAACTGTTGGAGGTACGATTGACGCTTCAACTACTTTTAAAAGTGATGACAGTTCTCTCAATCCTGGTAAGCTATTTATTTTAGATACACCGTACACTCTCGTTTCATCTCCTGATTTTATCACATTACGGGCTCTTACTTCTGGAACAAATGGAAAGCTAAATATAGGGGATACTCTTACTGTAACGGCGCCAGTTCCCAACGTGAATAAAATAGCTACGGTAACTGCGGTAGTTATTGAACCACTGGAAGGAGAAGGGATAGAGGAATATCGTGGTAAAGTGGTTTTATCTTACCGGTTAGAACCACAAGGAGGAGCCGGTACAGATTACAGACTGTGGTCACAGGATGCTCAAGGCGTAAAACAAACATACGCGTACGCAAAATCTGGGGTTAAAAATGAAATTAATCTATTTGTGGAGGCCGAAATTTCGGACTCAACAGACGGAAAAGGAACACCATCCGCAGGACTTTTGGCCGATGTTGAAAGCGATATTGAAATGAATCCTGATACGGACTTACCGGAAGAAGAACGGGGTCGGAGACCTTTAGGGATTTTTCAGATTCATTATTTACCTGTAACAATCAAGCAGGTGGATATAAATATTAATGGTTTTTCAGGCTTAACAACTGATATACAAACGGCAATTCTTAGCTCAATAAAATCATTGACTGATGATATTAGACCATTCGTTTCTTCAGTAGATATCCTTTCAAATAAAAACGACATTCTGGATGTGAATAGAATAGTTGCCGCAATTTTATCAGCCAGACCAGGAGCAGTTTTCGGAACGGTAACGATGAAAATTGACGGCGTAACAATGTCAACTTTCCAATTCCTTTATGGGGATATCCCTTATTTAAATACTGTAACGTACGTATAGATGTCATTCCTAAATACATTAGTTACACTCTCTAGACAACTTTATCCTACTGGACGTGCATTTAAAATGCCCAGATTGGGGTTTCTTGAAACTCTGCATAAAGCACTGGGGGAAAGTGAATCGCGCGCGTACACGGATGCTCTTAGTATTCTGTATAATATTTTACCAGATTCTACCAATTTCACTATAGACGATATACGGGCATGGGAGAAACGTTTGGGGATGATTACAAACGAAAGTGTTTCCATTGGCGATAGGAGGCTGGCTATACGCCGCAAAATGAACTTCCCGGATCAGAAGGCGAGACAAAATTGGCGCTTCTTACAAGGGCAGTTAAGGGCCGCTGGTTTTGATGTGTACGTTTATGAAAACAGATTCAATAATGTGCCCCGAGCTATTGTTATCAATTTCGGAGATAGTACTGTCAAAGAATTTAATACCAATAATGGTTCTTATTTGTCTGGATCAGATGTGACAACTGGCGGCATAATGAGCGATCCCAGAGGGTTGTGCGTTGAAGGGAATAGAATTTACATCACTGATGCGGTATTACTAAAAGTATTTGTTTTTGATAAAACAACCGGATTACATATTCCTGGCGAGGATTTTGGATTCGGCACCCTTATACAACCTTATGGTATTTCTATTGAGAACGGCTTGGCTTATGTATCGGGCGCGGTGAGTGCCATTTATGTTTTCAATGTTATTACCAAAGCTTATGTAATGACGATTGGAGCTGGTGTGCTTGGTAATCCTCAATACATACATGTAAAAGACGGTGTTGTTTATATTGCCGATTTTTCGGGGCATAAAATTAACAGGTTTAACTCAACATCTGGTGCGAATTTAGGGGCAGTAGGAACTTCAACACTGGCCAGCGCGATAACACCATACGTTGACTCTGGGAAACTATTTATTACCGATTACATTGGAAATAAAGTATCAGTTTTTGATACTGTTACTGGTGATTTTCTTTACAACATATCTACAGATTTGGTCCAGCCGAGAGGCCTTACTGTTTATGATGGTAAATTATTTGTAACAAGTTTTGCAACCGATACGGTAATTGTTTTTAACTCAAATACCGGAGCACGCATAAATTATCTAGATATAGGGCCATCAAATCTAAGCGACCCCGTATCAATAGCAATATCCCCGTTTCCATCAAGCTACTATACACGCACTGCACTTGAAGTTACTGGTGGATTAGGAGGTGTGCCTTTTGAATACGACGTATACGAATATGACTCTTCGGATTCAGGAGAGGATATCTATCAAAATATTGTTGCAAACCATATCGATGAATCTATCGATTGGCAGTTTGTTGTTGGAGACAATTTAAGGAGTACATTCTTTATTGGTGGCCCTACATTGGGATCATTTGCCAATATTCCGATAGCAAGAAAAGAAGAATTTAGACAGCTGATTTTAAAAATTAAGCCGGTCCAAACAATAGGTTATTTATTTGTAAATTATATTTGATATGGCCAGAGGAATAGAAAATTTTCCAGTACACGAAACACCGACAAGCGATTACCCATCAGGTAATATAAAAGATAGAGTTGGGACAGATCCAGGAACAAAAATAAATAAATTTTCCAATGGGGATATTTTTCAATTCTTTGCAAAATTTCTCCGGATACTTGGTGTTTCTCCAAACGGAAATCCAGAAAACGAAACCAATGGTTATCAGTATGTTCAATCTGTAATTGATGTAATGCATCAAGAGATTACGGATGGTATTGTTAGAGCAATGTTAGATTCATATGCTTTTAATGACCTAATTAAATTTCAAGGTGCTATTGTTAGTGTAGGATCAATTCCGGGATCCAGTACAATAACTGCGGGAGAAATATTTTACAATGGTAAATTATATAAAGTTCCTGCTGCTACTGTTATTACTGGAATTGGGGATACACTTGTTTTTAAAATTGACAATTCAAAAACCCCAAATCAAATCTACTTAACAAATGGAACATCTGGAATCGCAAACTATAACGCAACAACTGTAAAAAACTATAAAGAAGTAATTGCTGGTATTTATATCCCACTAACATTAACAGGAGGTGCCACTGTTTTGGGGGCTGTTGCCCCAGCATATAGATTGGACCAGTTTGGTTTTGTTAGATTAAGAGGCGCTTATTCAGTCCCTTATAACTCAGTAGTTGAACACTTTTCATTACCAATTAGTGTAAGACCATCACATGAGACTTGGTATTGGAATGGCCGGAGCACAGTAGGCAATACTGTTGTTCAAATAAGCATTGCAACAAATGGAGATGCCGATATGATTCTTCCAACATCAGTTACATCTGGATCGATAGAGTTTAATTTAGAAGGTATTTCGTTTAAGCTATAAATAAATATAATTTTAGTACTCTCTTTTTAAGTAATAGCTTTGCGCGGTTGATTGGTCATTTGTATACAGCTGAGTAAGTTTTAATTGGTTACAATTATATACACTTAATTTATACCCATTGTTTGAATTGTCAGAGTAATTAATTATTGAGTAGTCATTAGAATAAACAACTTGGTTCTGATTTGATCCAATCGTTAAAGTTGTCGGTGTTGCCGTTACCGTTATTTCTGAAGGTGATACTGATATAACACCTTCCCCAGTTTGAGAACCATAAAGCTTCCATATTCCATACAAAATATCTTTTCTATTCGTACAGTATATAGTGTCTTTTTCAATAACTGTTACAGTGGTTGTGTTTGTAATTACTTGTGGTTTAACATCTTCTTTTTTACACGAGGTTAATATAGCAGATAACAAACAAAGGATTACTAATACATTTTTTTTCATAAATCTATTTTTTAAGTGTATTCAAAGATGTAAATTATTATTATAATGTCCAAATATTTGGACAATTATCTACAAAAAACGCCTCTTAATCTGCATGTTATAACACGAAGTTGATAATAAATCTTTGATTATATTTTGATTCGTCTAAAAATATGTTTAGAAACACCTATATTTATAATTAGATGAGGCTAAATATCGACGCTACCGAAGTGCTAAAATTCCGGCATACCCTGGAATTGATAAGCAAATCCGCCCTTCCGGTAGCGGTTAGAGGAACTCTCAACAAAGCCGCATACAATACTAAGAAAAAGACCCTTTTGGAGGAGTCTAAAAAGGCTTTTATAAATCGTTCCCCCAACTTTTTTAAAGCAAATAGCCGGGTTGAGATGGCCCAGGGATTTGATATTTCCACTATGCAATCCACTATTGGTATGGTTTCCACAAACCTAAAGGGAGGGAACAACCACGCCGTAAAAGACCTAGAGGACCAAGAGCATGGCGGAAGTATCGGTGGGCGATCTTTCATTCCAACAGCACAGGCCCGGGGAGGAAATCCAAATAAAAACGTTCGTCCTTCTAACCGCATTACAGCGCTTCAGAACATGGTAAACGTCCGTAATGCACGTGGTAAAACATGGGCGGAAAAGGCTATAAAAACAGCGGTACATGCGCGAGTCGGAGGTATTGTAATGAATCCTGGTAACCCTGGCGGCATGGTGTGGAGGATAACTTCAATCAAGCGGGCCGGCGGTCGTGTTAGATTCAGAAAAGTTAATCTGTATTCATACACAAAAAACCGTGATGTAAAAGTTGCCGGTACACATTTCATGCGCAGAGCAAGTATGACAAGTGGTAAAAAAATTGAAGACTATTTTATTGAAGAAGCTCGCCGTCAGATAACGAAGTTATACAAATGAGTTGGTTAGATAAGATACAGACAGACTTTATAATAACCACTGGGGACGGAGCCAAGTTTTATCCCTTATGGATGAACGCGACTAAAAACAAAGAGTACAACCTCGCGGAGTTTGAATTTCCAGATACACCGGGTACACTAGTTGATAGGGCACAACCTAAAGGGAAACGATATATCTTGGAGTTATTCTTTCAAGGTGCGGACCACTTGGATATTTCTGACTCATTCGATAGGTCTGCCGATGATAAACGTGCATGGGTTATTTCACATCCATTGTATGGAAGTCTAACGGTACAACCGGCGAGTATAAATTTTGATAATACTCAATTCAACTCTACTAAAATTACCGTGGCTGTAATCGAGACCATTGTAACAGGTGGGCCAAAGTTCACACAGGATCCGGTTGATAAAATTTCATTCGATAAAAACAATCTTGATGACACAACCGTCGATGCATTTGATGTTGTGCCAAATGCCAAGGATATAAATACTTTGACCGCAAATAATAAGGCATCATACTCTGCGGGTGCAAAGAAAGTACCGACTATAAACGCAGAAGCTTATTTTAACTCTTTCAATGCAGCAAATACAGCCATTGCCAACGCAACGGCCCAACCTTTGGCGGCGATTAGAGCGTCACAGGCCGTAATAAATGCTCCTTCACAATTTCAATCTTCTGTAAAGGATAGATTTTCTTTGATAGGTTCCCAGTTTTCTAACCTATTATTGTCTGTCAAAGGATCCACCACCAGGGCCTCGAAGAAAATATTCGAAAGTAACGGCACTACTTTAGTATCATCTATGGCTCTGGCATCAGCTAACCCAATACAAGGGGATTACACAGATGCCAATAGTGTGTATGATATTATTGACTCTTTACTCAACACACACAATACGTTTATAGAAAAATTAGATTCTCTTCAAAGCCTTAACGGCGGGGATCCTGATAGCTACATTCCGGATGCTGATGCTATAAGTGGAATGACAAACTTGGTAAATTTTTCTGTTTCCAATTTGTTCACTATTGCAATGGGAGCGAAACAGGAAAGAAGTTTTTATCTGGATGCTGATTCGAATATTATAAATGTTACCCACAAAGTATTGAGACTCGTCCCGGATGATTCAACACTTGATACATTTATCAACATAAACAACATTGGGATAAACGAAATGTTGGTTTTAAAAAAAGGAAGAAAAATTATCTACTACGTATAAATGATTTTAAAGATCAACGATAGATTGCGGGTACGCACAGTGGAGAAGTTCAATAATTTCAATTTGAACTTAAAGCATGATGCCGTTGCTTCAACTTTCGCATTTGATTTTTATTACGATCCAGCAAACTCAGAACATAAACAATTGGCTTGTTTAAGCCATTATCATTACGTGACTGTAGAGGATAACGGCGAGTTGCTGCTTACTGGTACACTTTTATCCAATGTCTTTAATAGTTCAAACGTTCGGGAACTGGTGGCGTTTGGTGGTTATTCTAAACCTGGTGTATTGGAGGATTGTCAAATACCAATATCTGCATACCCTTTGCAATCTGACGGCCTTACATTGAGGGAAATCGTTACACGTATTTTAAAACCTTTTCAACTCAACTTTGCCGTTGATGAATCTGTATCCGCAGCAATGGATAAGCCTTATGAAAAAACAACGGCATCCAATACTCAGACATGTAAAGACTATATCTGCGAACTGGCAACGCAAAGGGATATAATCGTCACACATACTAATAACGGTTGGCTCTACTTTACCAAAACACGAGCCGATAGAAATCCAATATTTCACTTTGAACAAGGGCAAACCGGAGTAAGCTTTTCACTTTCATTCAACGGACAAGGTATTCATTCACACATTACCGTAGTTAAAGAAGCTGACGATGTAGGAGGAAACGCCGGGGAGGTTACAATTGTTAATCCATACTGCCCAATACTATACCGGCCAAAGGTTATTACGCAAAGCTCCGGCGATGATATCGATACAGGAACTGCGGCTAAAAATGCACTTGCAGAAGAGTTGAAAAACATCACCATCAAAATTACATTATCAAGCTGGTACATAAATAAAAAAATTATTAGGCCCAACCAGGTAATAAGCATCACAAACCCTGAACTATACATTTTCAAAAAAACGGATTTCTTTATTGAGTCCGTGGACCTGAAGGGGGATAATAAATCAAAGACCGCAGTACTGACATGTGTACTTAAAGAAGTGTATAATGATCAGGCGCCATCAAACATATTTGTATCGGACCATTACAAACAAAATGCATGATAAGCTTTGTGAGAGTCATATCGACCGAAATAGACAGCCTTACCAGACTGATCACAAAATTTTATCGATTCGGTAAATCTGACGTACAAACCGCAGTAGACGCTTCCCCATACGGTGTTGATGGAAATCCTATAAAGGACATGACAGCGGTATACATGCAGACCGGTACCAAGGGTAAAACGGTATTGGTTGGGTACCTAAATAAAAACAGGTTGGCAGCCCCTGGGGAACTTCGATTGTTTGCTACTGATGCAAGTGGTGCAGAACAAACATTCATTTGGTTAAAAGGAGATGGCACTATGAATCTGGCCGGTGATGCCGATAACATCGTAAGGTATTCACCACTTAATGAGGAGTTGAGTGATTTCAAAACAGCAATACAGCAACAACTCGTTTTAATTGCTTCTGGAATTGCTGCTGGCGGGGGATCTTATTCCCCTGGTACTTTGATGTTGGACCTAACGGATGCCAAAGTCGTGGAAGTAAAAACGACAGGGCCATGATAGAATTGATAGGGTGTTTACTTGATGTTGCGTATTTATATTTCAAGGAAAGAATATGCCGAGTGGCACCGGGTAAAACAAACTAGTTTTTTAAAAGATAGCATTATGATAGTATTTGATTCGGCGAAACTCTACATAGAGAGCGCAACAACAATAAGAGACCGGATAGATAAAATCCAGTTAATTATCGATGCTTTGTTTACTTCAGCACTTGAATCTGCGGCCAATGCTGGTATACAACAGTACTCTTTAAATGATGGCCAGACGGTCATAAGTGAAGGGTACAAGGATCCTGCGTCTGTAATGAATGCTATACGGATATATGAACAAATGAAAAAACATTATATCCGCCAATTAAACGGAGATGGTATGGTGCGTTTAGTTGATGGTAAAAACTTTAGAAGCGGTAACGGATATGGACGTTAAAGAATATTTGATCGGAGCAGTTGAGTACCTATTTCCTGATAAGGCGGTGGTACCGATGACACACAAAGCAAAAGAATACGAGCCAACAGCGGCAGCAACGTATCGTACATTGTTTACGGATTCATTCAATGGGGAGAAGAACCTGGGGGAGATTGGTCCGGTTAAAATGTATGCATTAGATTATTGTATCCTGCGCGCGCGATCCTGGCAGGCGTACCTGGAATCTGGGGTTACTCAAACCGTCCTCCGAAAGTTTACCCTTTGGATGGTTGGTGCTGGTCTAAAATTGCAATGTGAACCATCGAAGAAGTTTTTTGCAACGGAAGGGATTGATTTTGATGTGCATAAATTCTCTGAGCAGGTCGAGGCCAGGTGGCAGGTTTTTGCAAAATCTAAATGCGCGGATTTTGCAAACATGGTTACGTTAAATAAGGTTCAACAACGAGCGTACCTTAATAGTATAATTGGTGGCGATGTGTTGGTCCTATTGCGTGTAATTAACGGCCAGGTGAAGGTACAGCTTGTGGATGGTGAACATGTGCAATCGCCTGGATATGGAAGCGACGCGTGGCCACAAGACTTACCAAATGGTAACCAGTTGAAGAACGGTATAGAAACAGACCCGACAGGAGAACACATTGCATACTATGTCCGCAATGACAAGTATGAATATGAAAGAATACCTGCGCGTAATAGCACCGGTTTAATAATGGCTTATATGGTGTTTGGGTTAGAGTACCGCCTTGATAATAACAGGGGAGTACCTTTGATTACAACAGTTATGGAGAAGTTGGCCAAAATGAACCGGTACGAGGAAGCCACCATCGGAAGCGCGGAAGAACGCCAGAAGATTGCCTATTTCTTTGAGCACGGTACCCAGTCAACAGGAGACTCCGCAATAATGAAGCAAATGGCCAAAGCCCGAAACGTTGACAGTAATAGCGACCAATTACCGGTTGATATAAGTGGTAACGCTTTGGCGGATTTGGTTGCAGCAACAACTAATAAAATGACTTTCAACCTTACTCCGGACTCTACGGTAAAAATGTTGGATTCTAAAAACGAGTTGTATTTCAAAGATTTCTTTGGTGTCAATATAGACATTATATGCGCGTGTATAGGCATTCCTCCCAACGTTGCCATGTCCAAGTACGACGATAGCTTCTCGGCGAGCAGAGCCGCTCTTAAAGACTGGGAGCACGTTCTAAATGTTGGGCGTGTTGACTTCTCGAGTCAGTTCCTGCAACCAATTTATAATCTATGGTTGGAAGTAGAAATATTGAAGAATAAAATACAGGCTCCGGGGTATCTCTTAGCAAAAGTAAACGGGAATGAGATGTTGATGTCCGCTTATCGTACCGCTCGTTTTGTTGGTCCGAATGTCCCTCACATTGATCCGTTGAAAGAAGTAAAAGCGGAAAGAGAAAAACTTGGCGCCTCTGGTGCAGATCTTCCTTTGACTACACTCGAAGCAGCAACTGAATCGCTTAATGGTGGAGAATCATATAATAATCTGGAACAGTACGCGGCAGAATTACAGCAAGCGAAAGACTTAAAAATAATTACTCCGGAACCAATACAAGTACCGCCAGGGAAGGATTAATCAATCCTTCCCTGCTTTTCGCGTTCACTATGCTTATCTAATATATCGCGTAGTTGAAAACGCATGAAATCGTTAAGGGTAATACCTTTGTTTTTGGCGATGTTCTGTAACCCCTCTTTTATATCAGAAGCTACGTTTCTTATTCTCATTTCATTTTTAGCCATTAGACAGGTCTAAATAAATATTTAGACAAACCTAATATTTTTATTTCTGTCCCCTCTTTGGGGACAGGATTTTTTATCCCCCATGGCTTCTAATATTTTTGACTACATGCCAACCGAAATACTATTATACGCTAATATCAACGATGACTCGGCTACCAAATTCGTGACGGAATTGGAAGCAGCGGCATCTGACGATATTAAGGTTAGAGTAAATAGCAACGGTGGAGAAGTAAATTGTGCCTGGGCTCTTGTTTCTAAATTAACAGAGCACCCACTTAAAAAAGAAGTGGTTGTTGATGGTAAAGCACTTTCTTCTGCATGTTTTTTCCTTTTGTACGCGGATGAAGTAACGTGTAAAGACGTTTCTCAATTCATGTTTCACAGAGCGGCTTACCCTGATTTTATTGAAGAAAATCCAACCCTATTTAGCGACACCATGCGTAGTACCTTATCTGGTATGAATGCAAAGTTAAAGGCCGCTTTTGATGCAAGGATTGACGCGGTGGCATTGCAGGCAATTATGGACAAGAAGCCAGAGTTGAAAGGTGCAAAAGTGAAGGATATTTTTTCTATGGATAAAAGAATCGAGATCAGGTTAAATGCTCTTGAAGCTAAAAAAATCGGTCTCGTAAAAACGATTGTAAATATTACTCCAAAAGCACAGGAGGAAATTGATAAAATATACGCCGAAGCTAGTGCTGTATACGCTGGTCTTCCGGTTGCAAAAGAAGTAGAAAAACCAAAAGAAAAAACCATCATGGATTTAGCAACATTGAAAACAGAACATCCAGCGGTATACGCAGCAGCATTTTCTGCGGGTGAAGCAGCTGGTATTAAAAAAGAAAAAGATAGAGTTGGCTCTTGGGCCCCTTTCATTTCTATTGATGCAAAGGCAGCACTCGACGGTATCAAAGGCGATGAAGTGGTTTCTGCCACTGCAATCTCCGAGTTTACTGTAAAAAGTTTCTCCTCAAAATCTTTGCAAGAAATCGAGGCGACGGCAGTAGACCCCGCGAAGGTAAAAACAACTGAAGCGGAAGCGGGTAAGACCGAGAAGGCTACAGCACTGGCGGAGTTTGAAGCCGCAGTAAAATCAAATGCTAGTCTTATCTCCTAACCATTAACTCGGGAAACCATGAGCACTCAAAACGTAGTATTAAATAACGGTCAGCAAGCCATCATTCAAACTTCAACTGCGAAGATATTCATCTGGGCCAATCGTACCATCAACGGTACTTTTGTGAACTCTACCGGATCTCCTTTAGTAATTCCAGCAGGACAAGTAATCGGAAGAATTGCATCTTCCCAAAACATGGCCATTTGTAAATCTGCTGCTTCTGATGGTAGCCAATACCCAATTGGTTTATTATTCGAAACAACCACTTTCGCAACGGGTGAAACAAAACAAATTACGATTTGCAATAAAGGAGACGTTGCAAGAGAGCAAGTTGTATTTGATGGCACCGACACATTCGCAACTCCAGTGCTTTTAAGAAGCTTAGAAGATCGCATCACTGGAGATACAGAAGGTATCCATTTGGTACCTACTACCGAACTTTCAAATTACGATAACCAGTAAACTAACCAAAGATATGCCTTCAATTTCAACGACCGACGCGCAGGGTTTACAAACCAAAATGATCTTGGATTTCTACAAAGAGAGAAACAAGCCAACCGGTTTTTTACGCGCTATGTTCCCGGACAAAGTAGCCCCAACTCTTGAACTTTCTATCGAAGTTCAACGTGGATCTGAAAAGATCGCCGTGGACGTTGTGAGAGGTACCGATGGTAACAGAAACCAGATCACCCGCAGCACTGAGAAGATTTGGATTCCTCCTTACTTCCGTGAGTGGTTTGATGCAACATCATTACAATTGTATGATCGTTTGTACGGAGCTACAGAAATCAACGACCAAATTTTTACCGCTTACATCAACAGCGTGGCCGATGCCATGGTTGATATCAAATCTAAAATCGAGAGACGTTACGAGTTGATGTGTTCTCAGGTTTTGGAGACTGGTATTGTAACTCTGGTAAACGGTACCAACATAGACTTTAAGAGAAAGTCTGCTTCGTTGGTTAACCTTGGAGCCGGCAATTACTGGGCAACTGCCGGAGTTGATCCATACGCTCAAATTGAGGCGTTGTGTAATTTCGTTAGAACAAGTGGTAAATATTCAGGCCCTTATTTTAACCTAGTATTGGGTTCAACGGCTCTTAGTGACTTGTTGAGAAACTCTGAATTTTTGAAACGTCAAAACTTGTTTAGCATGACGCTGGATCAGGTTGCTGCACCTTTGAGAAATTCAGAAGGAGCGGCTTTGCACGGAGAAATCACCTGCGGAGCATACAAAGTTCGTTTGTGGTCTTACCCACAATTTTATGAAGATGCTTCTGGTACATTGGTGCCATACATCAACCCTAAGAAAGCTATCCTTCTTCCTGAAACGCCTCAGTTTAGATTCGGATTTGCAGCTGTACCACAGTTGATCACACCGGGAGCGGCTCCTAAAACAGGCGCGTATATCTTTGGTGATATTATTGACCAAAGAGCGAAAGCACACATTTACGAAGTGGAATCGGCAGGTATGCCTATCCCGCTGGCAATTGATCAAATGGCAACTATTCAACCAGTAGCATAATGGGACACTATAAAGTAATCGCGTTGAGTGTAGGTGGTTTAGGAAATAAGATTTTCGACTACAACGATTTTGTAACCTCTGAAAACTTTCACGAGGGCCGTGCATTGGAACTGGTTAAATCTGGTTTCTTAAAAGAGGTAACGGAAGAGGAAGCTTTGGCCGGTGCTGAAGACGCAACCAAAGACGATAAACAACAAGACGAAATCACGGACTTAACAATCGATGGACTTTCGAAATTGAAAGTAACAGAGTTGAGAGACTTGGCAAAGTCTAAAGGCTATCCGAATCCTGAATTCGCAACACTTACCAAAAACGATTTGGTTGATTACATTCTTGCAAAAGAAATTCCTGCACCGTTGACTGTGAAAACAATTGACGAAGTAAGTATTGACTACTTGAAAGATCAACTAACAAATGCGGATGTTGAGTTTGCTGAAGACGCAACCAAAGACGATTTGTACACACTGTGGACCTTGACAGTATAACCAAAAGCATAAAACGGTAGAATCGATATAAACAAAAAAGGGGATTACCAAAATGATCCCCTTTTTTTATAACGCATAAATGAGCTTACTAGATCGAAGCAGAATAGCCGCCCAAAGAATAATCACGGATAAAAAGGGGTTTGGCCAGGATTTAACTTTTTCAACGCCTGGTAATACTCTTACAGTAATCATCGCTGGCCGGCATACTAAACACCGCATGGGGGTGAGCACAGAAGGGCTTCCTGTAAATGCTAAAAACGCCTCGGTTACTGTAGTCGAAAAAACATTAACGGATCTTTCTTATCCGGTTAGGGATTCTAAGGGAGAGGTTAGTTTGATAGGTCACTTGGTATCGTGTGTGGACAGCCGCACCAGTGTTGTATGCAATTACATTGTATTACAAAATTATCCCGATGAGTCATTGGGTATTATCGTTTGCCTTTTAGGAGACCATGAGTAAAATTATAAACCCCATACCGCCGCAAGGTTTTGAGATTGTCCGCGATAGGATTGCGGATATATTGATAGATGAGTTAGCATCCCAGGCTGTATTATGTGCTGATCCGGAATTGAATATCAATGTTTTTTTAGAGCGATTCAATACACTTGATAAATCAGAGTTTCCTGCGGCGAATATTGCCTTGGCTACAGGTGCCTATGATAATGAGAATATGAAAACGGTAGATGGCACGTACACTTATTACGTTGACTTTTACTCTTCTTCAAAAACAACCACCGAAAGATCGGATACTCTTGCCAACAAAAAACTCCAAAAGTATTTAGGGAAAGCTCGAGCCATTTTTAAAAACCCAGTATACAAAACTCTGGGATTTGCTCCTCCATTCATTTCGAAGGTCACCGTGGCAACTCTTGATATCAATCCTCCAACACCTACAAATGATGCGGATAGTTCTGTAGAGGGCCGCCTTTCAATTACTGTAAGGCTTGTGGAAACTACGGAGCTAATCGAAGCGGTACTTATTGCTGGTTACGAAACCAAAATAAAAATCGGCGAAACAAATAAAGGATATTATTATAAAGGAGGCGTATAATGGCTGTTAGGACAGATGCGGAGTTAATGCAGGATGTAATTGATTACATCCGGTCTTCTCACAACGATACATCGGCTGCGGGTTTCCGTACCGTACTTCAAAATTTCATAGATTCTAAAAAAAGCCTTAATAGTGATGACATCCCTTTATTCGGAGTAGGTGTTGCGGATCAAAGCCATGTATCTACTCCTCCGCCTGTAGGTGGTGTAAGATGGAACGCTAACAACATAACATCTCCAAATACCATCACTAAAATTTATGTACGTGGTATTGACTTACCATTCTCTGATGTTGCTGTAGGTAATATTTTGTATTTGTATGGTGATGGATATGGTGAATACCAGAAATACGCGGTAACTGGTTCCGCAATCTTCCACGATTTAGGTGCTGGGGTAACATATTACGAAATACCAGTTACATATACATCCGGAACAACATCATTCAGCGATAACAATACAGTTATTATTCGTTTTGAAAATGGATCAGCGAGTGGCGGTGGCGCAGTATGGGGTACGATTACGGGAAATATTGCGGACCAAATAGATTTAGCCGCGCGCTTAGATCCTGTTTCTCCTGGTGTCACTCATACATCGTGGGTTGAAAGAATTTTTAACAATGTAAAAAGCTGGGTAGCTTCTGGGTTTTCTAGCGATTTTGAATTGGCCAAGCAGTTTGGATTCCAACAAAGTGTTGCTGATAAAAGGAAGGTGATTTTACCATCTGGCGATCCGTTTCTTCATGGATCTGTCATCGTCGGCAATTACGTTTATTTTGGTGTAAGACCTACAAGCAATTCATCTCCGGGACGCATTGTAAAAATGCAACTGGACCGCATAGATATTTACACAGTTACAACATTCGGCGGAGCTACGCAAAACTCTTGCGAAGTTTTAACTTATGTGCCATCGAAGGGAAAAATTTATATCGCCCACAACAACAGCGGTAATAATTTATACGTCACAGAATACGACCCAGTAACCGAGGCCTCTACTATTGTTATTTCCGATACTTCTGTTGGGTACAGAATGTACTTCCCTGCTTCTGTATCAGACGGGACATATTTGTATGTTTCATCTGGAAACCAGACAGCCGGCGGAACATTAAGAGTAAGAAAATATCGTCTTTCAGATTTTGCATACATCGGCGAATTGAATACCGGACTTATTGGCGGTGGCCATTCCTTAAAATATGATGGTTACGGTAATTTATATTTAACCACTACATACCGTTTGGTAGCGGTGCAGCAATACATCGTACAAATTGATTTAAGTACATTTGCTGTTGTAACAAGCTTGGCCATAGGTGGGGAATCATACACCGACGACATGGCCATCATCGGGGATTATATTTACTGCGGTCAGGAATATATCTACACCACCGCCAGCGTATTGACTTATGCACGAATCAAAAAAGATTTAAGTGGAGTCGAGTACTTTACTTTTCCTGGTATTACCGGTACTTGCTTTGGAATGATTTACGCCGATGGTTTCCTTTGGTGTTTGGGGGATACTACTCCTGGAAACATTATCCGGATAAATCCTCAAACACTTGAAGTTGCTATCTACGCCACTCCAACGGGTGAGGGTAGACCAAACGAGTTATTATTCGACGGTAAAAATTATTACGTATCATTCTGGCAGGATCCCGCTGTTGTGGTGATGTATAATAAGTTTGCATTTCAACAGTACGGTAAATTTAAACCTGGATCTCCTTTCACTTATTCAGATTTCGCTCTTACTGTTGACGTACCAGCAGCAGAAACAACAACCAGTATACTTACAAAGATTGGTGACGGTACTAAAATTAGCTCAACATACTTACCATCGTATGTTGATGATGTTATTGAAGTGGCCGATTTCGCCTCTTTACCTGTAACCGGGGAAAGTGGAAAGATTTATGTAACGGATACACCTTACACTTCCGGAGGGGTTACAAGTTCCCAATTCCGTTGGTCCGGATCTGCCTATGCCGCCATCATTGCCAGCCCTGGAACAACCGACGCGGTAACGGAAGGCTCTACTAACCTTTATTTTACTGCTGCCCGTGTACGTGCTGCCGTAATGACGGGGATATCCTTTGTAACCGCGACGGCTGTAACCGCTGCGGATAACCTATTGGTGGCCGTTGGAAAACTTCAGGCACAGATAGACGCCCTTGTAACATCGGTTACCACAAATACCACAAACATTACAACGCTTTTCTCAAGCAAGGATAATGTATTGGCACCATCATCTGTAAAAACTTCCAACTACACCGCCTCCGCAAACGAAGGGGTAAGGACAGACACAACAAGCAATAACGTACAGGTAACCCTTCCATCCGCTCCTGCTGATAAGACTCGTATCGGTGTAAAGCAAGTCACAAAGGGTACAGGTTTTACCACCACTATAGTATGCGGTGGATCTGATGTATTCAACAAAACAGGTGGAGCAACAACATTTAACTTGGCGTTATTGGCCCAGGGTGCAATTTTGCAATACTATGCCGCCGTTGGTGTTTGGGTTGTGGTTGCTGCTGATATCCCATTATCCCAACTCGATGCCAGGTTTGCCGCCATCCGTATTTGGCAAAACGTAACATGGGTTACCGCTACCACCATCGATTTGGTTGGAAATAGTTTTTTCAAAAACATCACAGCAGTTACCGGTAATCAAACTATTACTTACAATGGTGGTGCTTCTTTGGGGTCTGGTGAAACTACAATGTTTCAAATCAACAAGACAACTGCCAGCAATATCTCAATCATATTGCCGAGTACTAGTGTCATATTCTTAGATATTTCTCCAAGCGAGGCTTCTTTTGCTGCCAACGTGGTAACTCTTAACGGTGCTTCAGGGGCAAAATACCTTTTTCAGGTCAGAGATGCGAATGGGGATATGGTAACTCTAATCTCGAAAATTGCTTCCGATTCCGTTGCAAATAGTCCAAAGATATTTTACTCAAGTAATGCCATTTTACCGTGGTCCGGAATAGCTGGAGCAACTATAAATACCGATGCTATTGCTTTTACAATTTCAGTTCCTGCAAATACATTAGTAGGTAATTCGTCTTGGAGAGTAATATGGCAATGCCTTGGTGGTGCTAGTACAAACAGTAAGACATTCAAACTTTACGATCAAACCCTTGGCGCTACTAACGGATTAATTTTGTCATCCCAAAACTCAGTTGCTATTCAGTTAATAAATAAAGAGGTGATAATGACATGCCATACAGCTGCGACACAAACAATTTCTCAAACTAATATTACTGGTACAGAGGTTACAAAGGCAATTGATTTCAATGTTGCAAGGATATTAATTGGTTCTATTAATATTAGTAATACTACAGAATCTGCAAGTGCATTTAAATCTGTGTTGATCGTACAAACTAACTAATATGAGAAACAGGTTTTATAACAGAAAAAAAAGCCCAGTTTCTCATTCATTAGAAACTGAAATACCCATCTCGTTAAACTTTTCAGTAGCTCCAACAATATGCAATGTATCGTTAGCAATTCTAAAATACGATAAGGATTTCGCGCATAGTTTTACGTTTGATGACTGTCTAATTTCTGCTCTTACATCTGGATATAAAGTATTAGCAGGAGGAGTGGCTGATGATTCCATTACATACCCTGCGTTATACTATACAGATGGTTGCGGAAACAGTAAATTATTCCGCGCCGGCATAGCCTATTATACAGTAAACTCTTCTGGTTCTGATATACATATTTCAACCCCATCCTATCTATCCTACTCTCAAATTAATACATTAAAATCAGCGGGTTGGTCCATTATGAATCACTCATGGAGCCATGCAAATGGTACGGGTGATACTCCGGGATATTCAGGTGTTGGCCATCCAACATACGCAGTAGAAATAGAAAATAATCGCCTGGCTCTCGTTGCTAACATTGGAGAAGCATGGCCTCATTTTATCGTACCTGCTGGTGATCTGGCTTATGATCCTTATGTTGTAGCTGCTGGAATGAAAGCCATATATAACCAAGCGGGTGCAAATTATTACGGAGGTACTGGAGGGTTTCAATTGGACGGCATAGGGTTTGAAAGCCCTATGCGGATTTTTAGAGTATTCCGTCAAGAAACTGACACTTATCCGACGGTAAAGAATTTCATCGATGCCGTTGCCTCTAAATCTATAAATGGCGCTAAGTTTTGGTTTAATGATGCCACTCATTCATTGACACCTGCATTATTCAATGGGGGGATGACTGTTGCCGATTTCGCTTCTTACATGGGGTATGTGGCTTCAACTTATGGAGCAGCCGGTTCGGATAGAGTTTGGATGGCACCATTGCAGGATGTATGGGAGTACGTCAATCTAAGAGAAAATACTAGACTTGAGATTCCTTTATTCACCACTACGACTCAGGCAGTAATTTCTCTTTTCCATGCAGTGCCAACTACAGATAGTAAAACATTTGGTTGGACTTTAAAAATTACATCAGATCAAAATATTAGTAGTGTATCCGTTCCAACTGGATACGCAGCAACTTTTAAAGGAACAGGTACAAACAAAATTATAAACGTTGAAAAAGTATAATGATGGCAGAATCTAAATCAGGTATTTTAAGGGATTTAGCGATTGCGGTTGCTTCCGCTATTGGAAGCATTCAGCTTGTTGATTTTATAGCAGTAGTACTCACCGCTGGCGCCCAAATCATTGTAACCGGTATAGGTGCTCTGGTGGGTTATTTAGTTGTACGGTGGGCAGAGAAGAAGTGGCCAAAACATAAGAAAAAAGACGATGGACAATCTACCTAAAATAGAGATCCTTCCTTTTCCGGAGGATCAGTATTACAAACAGGCATTTGACAAGAAGCAAATCGTCCTGCACCATACAGCCAGCGGGCGAGGATCTGATGGGGATTACAAGCATTGGCTCAGTAATAAAGAACGGGTATCCACGTCACAAATTATTAACCAGGATGGAACATGTGCTCAGTTGTTCAATAGTAAATGGTGGGGTCACCACATAGGATCCACTCACGCAAACAATTTGATCCTGAATAAGGAATCTATCGCCATCGAGATAGATAGTTGGGGAGGGCTTACGTATGACACCAAAACCAGAGAGTTTAAAACCTACACCGGTAAGGTGGTCCCACAAAATACAGTAATTGAGTACGATCAATCTTTCCGCGGATACCGGTTCTTTGAACGGTACACTGAAGCGCAAATCGAATCGGTTAGAAAGCTATTGGTTTATTGGTCCACACAATACAAAATTCCATTGACTTATAACGATGGCATGTGGGAGGTTTCTCAGGACGCTTTAAACAAGAAGCCCGGGATATGGACTCACGTATCTTACCGGAAGGATAAGTCAGATTGTCATCCGCAACCAGAATTAATCGCAATGCTTAAACGCTTATGTTAGACATTAAAAAATTTACTTTCCCGGAGTTGTTCAATGATAGTAACGGGAAGACGGATCCTGCGTTAGTGGCTGGATTCTTAGGTTGTCTTATTGCTATGGGTGGTATTATACTGGCCGGATCTATTGGTCTTCTCGTCGCGAATTCAGAAATGAAAACAACGGAATCCGCGCCGATCCTCGATTTCTGTAAAAACTTGGTAAGCGAATGTAATCAACTTTTCATATTTGCTGCCGGCATTCTTGTTGCGCATAGGTTGAGTAAAGATAAATCGGTAACCCAATGATTCTACTCGCCCGGATAATGTTGGCCATCGACTTTTTGTCGCTTTGTGCCCTTACCATGTCCTGCACCCGAAATCCGGAGCGCGGCATCCGCCCGATGTACAGAGTGGAAAAGTATTAAAAGGATGAGAAAATAAGGGATACTACTTTTACATCATGAAGCAGAACTGGCCAGTTATAATTATCGTAGTTGCTTTTCTTGCAATGGGTATTTATATCTATACGCTTGAGCGTAGGTTACAGGCCCAGGAACAAACGGAACATGTGGCCACGGTCAATAAGGTGTTTAACGAGGACTCGCTATCCAGCGCTATAGAACAACGGCTGCAACACCGTTTTGATTCGGTACTATCCAAAAAGGAAGTTAAAATCATATACTACACTCAGGAAAAGAAAAAAGTACAACATGAGATTGATTCTGCCGGTATTACTTCTGCTGATATGCCAACTTTCTAAGGCACAAACCAAGGATGGGGATAACGTCGTTACACCTATACCGGTTTGGAACAGCTATAAACATGCGTGGGCACAGTGTGAAAAATTGAACAAAATCAACGATTCATTACTAACGGAATTGCGCGAGTCGAATGATACTCTGAAATTGAAAAACCAATCCATGTTACGGGAAAGGGACAAGAAAGACAGCACAATAAAAATTTACCGGGGCATGTTATTGGAGCCGCCCAAAAGGTCCTTTACAAAGGCATATTTAAAACCATTTGGGGAAGGTTCCGCTGTCACACTTATAGTACTTGCAATCTATAGGCTATTTATTAAACCTGGCTAGTTGCGTCAACTCTGATTTTATATATTTAGCGGCTGGAAACCGCAAACTAAAAATGTCCTAACTTTGCAAGAGTTGGGACATTTTTAGTTATATTCGACTCACTTAGAGATATTTGATATTATACATTCTTAACCACTACGGCCATGAAAACGTTGTAATTTTCCCTCGCAAACAGTAACCACCACGCTACCCAAATAGAACAGCGTCCCGGGGTGTTTCTTTTAAAAGCCACATGCGCCTCCCATGCGTTTTGTGGTTTTTTTATTAAAATATTTGTCCAAATGTTTGGACATGTCGGAAGGTTTATCGACCTTTGAAATACCAACCAGATAAACACTTAAAAACATGGCTACAGCACTAGAAAAATACACGGCAATACAGGCAGAAATAAAACAACAATTGGCATTAGTAGAGAATAAAGTTGCCGATTACGCTGCGTCTTGCAAAGGTGAAACTATTAACTGGGGCCAAGTAGGTGATTTGAGTTCAACACTTGAACGTTTAAAAGAAATAACCCACGTGGAGGAATAGGTCGTGTCACAAATAGAAACTATTAAAATAGGTCGGACAATTTATCATATTAAATTTGGGGACTACATTTTATATAATGGCGCTTGCTTTCAATTAGTCGCAGGTGATGGCAGAACATTGTATAGAAAAGGGTTTGATGTATATTCTAACATAAGGATCCCAAAGACCGTTATTAATAAGTTGCCACTAAATGAACTAGCCACAACGGAATCACCGGCAACATCTTTTAACGTTAAGACAAAAAAATATTTTTTGTAAAAACATGTTTAATGAAAGATAAAAAAACAAAGGTACTTGAACACTTAAAGGCGCGCCCGTGGATTTCGATCTTCGGGCTTGAGTCTGAATTGGGAATACCTACTTCAACCCTGGCGAAATCGTTATCGCCAACCCAACCCCGAAACCTTCCGGATAAATATGTGGAACCTCTGGCGGATAAATTGGGTATAAATAAGAAGCCAAAGAAACCGGCGAATTAGGGGGTTATATTGCTTCCTGTGAATGGGTTGGAATAAATAAGTTGTAAAATAAATGTCCAAATGCTTGGACATGTCGGAAGGTTTATCGACCTTTGAAATACCAACCAGATAAACCATTTAAGACATGAATACTTATATAAAATACGCCCCTAATGTGTTTTTAGCGAAATGTTCAAACCAATACAAAAAAGGAGATACGATACCGGTTACAACAAAATACGGCAAAGATAACGAGTGTATTGTTCACAATTTGATCCTGGAGAAGGATGGTTTCTTTTACTGTTCAATCACCCGGGCCGATGGATATAATGCCCAGAAAAGAGCAGAGGCAAAAGCAGAAAAGTATAACTCGTGGGCTTCCGGCGCCGAAAAGAAATCAGAACACTATTACGAACGTTCAAATAAGGATAGGGATTTTCTAAGTCTTGGCGAACCTGTTAAAGTTGGTCACCATAGCGAAAAACGACATCGCAAAGTGATCCAAGAAGCACAGGATAATATGGGTAAAAGTGTTGAGTTTATCGAAAAAGCGGCAAGCCATGAAAGCAAAGCGGAGTACTGGGAAAGCCGCAAAAATGATATCAATTTATCAATGCCTGAAAGTTTGGACTTTTACACTTTCAAACTGGCAGAAGCAAAAGCATACCATGAGGGGGTGAAATTAGGGAAAATCGAACGATCTCATTCTTTCACATTGACGTACGCTAAGAAGGAGGTAAACGAGTTGGAGAAAAAATTACAGATTGCAACAAAACTTTGGGCATAGTATGACAACATTCTACAGGACGATATCCGACGGGTTTAACGACTACCTACAGTATGCAACATTAAAACGGTTCCTCTTTTGGAAGTGGTTAAAATGGGAGTACGTTTGGCGGCCATATTGTGATGAGGTAACTGGTAGACATCTCGGATATCCTGGTCCAGATGATCCGAAAGGCGTGCAAGGGAGTACGTTATTTGTGAATAGTTCCAATACCGACCTGCGTAAATTCGTTTTAACTTTCCCAATAATCAATCACTACTTCATTGGTTCTAAAATTGAACAAAAGAGACTTGAGGCGATCAATGCTGAATATTGGCGGAAAAAGAATGAAAGGGTTGGTAAAGTATCCCAGGTATAATATTTTTTTTGTAAAACAGACATACAACCATGGTAACAAAATTAAGAGCACATTTTCAAACTGTATCCGGAAAGGTACCGGGCCAAGTTTTACACATTGAAAAGGAAATTGAGGGGCTGGTCCCATTCCCATACATGAAGGTTAATACTGGTACAGTTGAGGGCACCATAGACAACGTACAGTTTAATAATGGCGAGTACATTGCCACCTTAATGGAATTGATCCATGCGGACGATATCGACACCGGTAAAGCCTGGAAACAATTACAGAAGGATGGCTGGTCCAGTCTTGAACCTATAGAAAAAAAATAATGGAACAAAGACCAATAGAACCGGAAGAGGGAAACGCGACGATTTCCGAATTTATGGGACAGTCTGCAGACTATCGGAATGATTGGTCCGCGCTGATGAAAGTGGTTGACAAGATAGAAAAATTGTTCTTCCACATTGAAATTATAAATCATAGCACCATGATTTTCGATGGCCAGTACCATGCCACATTTAGATCACATTTGTACCACCGTACATACAATGGAATGACACGAATAGAGGCCTGCTGGGTGTCGTGTGTTTATTTCGCCGAACATTACAAAGAAAACCAAAAAGGAAGTTGACATGGAAGAGTTTACATGGATTTTAACATTTTGTATCACGTTTACCGGCTTATATTTCTGGGACCAGCGCAGAAAAAGGATAAATAATGTTAAAGAAGCAGCAGACCGGCGGGAGTACCTGATTGTTTGTGCACAGATCGATTTTAAGGTATCAAAGAAGCGCACAGAAATGGAAAGGTTTTACAACCAACTGGAGGCGGATAGAATTAACAGGCCAATGAGACGTAACGTCTACGAAGAGCATTTGGACAAGCTTTTAAAATTGACAACATGGAAAAAGGTAGTATAGAATGGTACCGTCACATGACGGCAGCAATCAATAAAGAATTGCGAGAGTGTCAGGAAGTAATTCCATGGCACATAAGAAAAAGTTTCACTTTCAAAATCATTGACAAGCTTTCGAGCAAAATGGTAAATATACAAAAGCTTTATACGGAGTCAATATTGGAAAATTTTAAACCGAAGTACCGGATTTCTGCAACTGGGAAAGTAGAAAAGATATGAGAACATTACCAGTACAAAGTAAGCGCCACCAGGAGTTTTTAAAAAACCGTCCAAAGGTTGATTTGAAGACTGCGATAAAAAACAACATTCTCGACATTTTTAGGATGAGTGGTTTGTCCGCGGAAGATCTTAGAGACGTTTCTAACAATTTGTTTCTAAATCAGTATCCAGGTAAAAGGGAAATGATACCCCACGATTATGCTTTGGTTTCGGCAGACGGTAGGGGGAGGGACTGGGAACGTGAACCGAAACAAAAGGACAAGGATAACCACATTACGGATGCGTTGACTTATTTTAAGACAAGCCAAACACCATACACCCGCGAGATCATCGATGCAATGAACAATCCCGGACCATACAAAGAAATTGTAATCAATAAGGGCCCCAGCATCGGTAAAAGCGAAACAGCCCTCGTTAAGAACTACAAACGAATGATTTCCGACCGTGAAAGGGAAGAAGGGTATTATTGGATTGAAACCTACATGCCACTGACTGATGGCCGAAAATGGTACATCGCATTTTGGGATATGCGCCGCCAGGAGTGGAAGTGCGAGGGTAACAGGATTGATCCGGAAATATGGCCACATGATATAAATGTGGATGAGGTGAAAATTGAGAAGATTTAAGAGTATGGCGCAAATTAGTTTAGATTTAGAGGATATAGACAAAAACCTTTCTTTGTATAAAGAATATGGACTATGGCAAGTAGAGAATGACGAGACAAAGGTTATTTTATATACACAGGGGACAAACGAAACCTTTGCCGATTTCATACAAAGGGTAATTGATGGTGAACGTAAATAACTATGGCAAAGAAAGAGGAATATAAGTACGTTTTAAAGTGCAGATGTACCGGTGCGTGGACCCCGGAGGAGGTCGATTTGGACCATTGGACGGATAAGGACTTTGAAAAGATGGAAGCGGGCGATAAAGCCCTTGAATCAGAAGCCCGAGGTGTCGCAATCGATACACTGGGGTTTGAGTATTGGGTTGAAAAAGTAGAAAAATGAAGGATATACAAAGGGATATTGAGCGATCAACTGAATTTCACGGTACACGGGAAACATCTGGACCAAAAGAATTTATTCCTATATCCGATTCAATGTTCAGAACGTACATAGACAAAGATCATATAGCAGCCCTTCAGCGTATCGCGAATTCCTTTAAAAGAATCCCACGGAAGAAGAAAAAAGCTTTACAGAAGCTAGGCAATAAGGCGAAAAATAATTATGTTTTCAATAGCATTTGCAGAGCAGCAATTAAATAGTGTCACAATAATGTAACAAAGTAACTAGATAAATGTGGTTTAATGTTGCATTTTGACTTAACCAATTACCAATAAAAAGCGCCGCAAATACTTTAAATAGCGGGTATTTGCTTTATGTTTTTTATAAATACTGTCCGCTCGGGACCTCTTTAAAACTTAAAAGCCTTTAAATTATACGATTTAAAGGCTTTTTTTATTACCTGTCACATATTTGTAACAGAATATATTAAATGGTGTATAATGGTCCTATGTAGATGATTAATAATGTCTGGTCGGGACCTCTATTTAATTGATAAAACCGCTCCAATTATGTAAATTGCAGCGGTTTTTTTATGCACGTCACAAATTTGTAACATGGCAACAATTAAATTTTATCTCCGGAAATCCACCAC
>JACMQM010000105.1 GCA_014376985.1 Cytophagaceae bacterium
GTATTAGGGTTAGCACTTGTTGACGGCTCTCCTTGAAAGGCTTCCCAATGTTCTATAATTTTTCCATTGTCGTCGAAACGGATTAATGCCATGCGTGCAACAGAACTATCGGAAGTGATTTTTTCTTCCATATGTAATCCAACCAAGTTTCCCTGCACTAGTGTACGATGAATAATAAGAGTATGATTAGAAATAGTTTGTAAGCGATTGGCCGCATAGTTTTTTAAGCCTGCTAATGTAAAACCTGCACTGATCTGATGTTCTGTATAGGATGAAGCTGTAAGATTTGTCAAATCAGACTGATTAGTACTGTATAAAAATTTATAGAAATCAGTAGCTGCTTTTCTATGGGCCTCTTTACTATCTGGAGGAGTTGGATTCATATCATCAGATTTTTTGCATGATGGCAGTAGATATGCGCAGCATACTAATAGGGCTACCACTAGCACCGAATATATCTGATGCCTAGTACTGTTTGTATGTAGAGCCTTATGATGATCAAATGTCAATTGAAGAGCAATGTCTTTTGAATCAAATGCTCTAGTTCTTGAGTTTGTTTTGTTTTCCATAGTGAATTAGGTTTAAAGTATAATTCAAAATTGGATGAAAATTATGGCAGGCTCCTATAAGGTATCTTAAGAAAAAATCTTAATCTATATTAATGTTTTGAACTTTGCGCACTCAAATAGTTATTTAAAGAAAAAACTTTAATGAAAGTGAGCTTATAATATTGAAATCGTATAAATAATGTATTTTTGATTTCCATGTACGTCAGAAACTGTACTAAAAAATATTAACAATGAATGTACAACCTATCCTAGATCATTTTGCCAATTACGCTCCGCTCGATGAACTTGAAAGTAAAGAATTAACATCAAGGCTTAGTGAAAGAACCATTAAGAGGAAGCAGTTTATTCTTCAGGAAGGTGATGTATGCAAACACTATACTTTTGTTGTTGAGGGTTGTTTTAGAATGTACAAAGTAGATAAAAAAGGAAATGAACATAATCTACAGTTTTCTATAGAAAACGGATGGGTAGGCGATATCGACAGTTTCCATAACGAAAAACCAAGTGAACTCTATATAGAAGCAATGGAGCCCTCTGTTATTCTTCAGTTAGAAAAGCCCGACTTATTATACCTATATATTCATTATCTAAAGTTCAATAGAAACTTCAGGGTACTTATTGAAAATGCATTTATAAGTTTGCAAAAAAGAGTACTTCAAAACATCAGTGCGACAGCGGAAGAAAAATACGTTGACTTCATGAATAAACATCCAAATTTATTTAATCGCATTTCAAATGTTCAAATCGCTTCTTACCTGGGTGTAACGCCTGAATTTTTAAGTAAAATCAGAAGAGGCCTTTCTTCAAAGTAGATTTCTTAATATAGTTTAAGACTTTTTCTTAATCTACTTTATAAGCAGCCCTTTCAAATCTGCTCCATCTTTGCATTGTCATTAAAACACAATCAAAATGGAAAAGAAAACAATCGTAGTCATAGGAGCAACAGGTTTGCAAGGCAAAGGAGTTGTGAATGCCTTGGATGAACAAGGTTCTTTTAATGTAATAGCTGCTACACGTCGCCCGGATAATTATTCGGGGAAAGCAAATGAAGTTGCTTATGCAGACCTCAATGATGTAAGCTCTTTAATTGCTGCCTTTAAAAACGCCTACGGTGTTTTTGTAGTCACTAACTTTTTAGAAAATCAGGACGAACGTTCACTGGTTATAAATGCTATTGAAGCATCAAAAAAAACAGGGATTCGGCACTTCGTCTGGTCTACGTTACCAGATGTAGAATCTATCAGTAAAGGAGCATTTAATGTTCCTTTTTTTACCGGTAAAGCGAAAATAAACCAACTGGTAAAAGATGCAGGATTTAGGTACCATACCTTTGTACAGCCTCCGTTTTATTTCCAAAACTTTACAGGGATGTTGGCGCCCCAACCCAAAGAAGATGGTTCTACAGGATGGACCTTCCCTATTGATCCTGCAAAAAAAACTATTCACCTGGGAGATATAAATGACTTAGGTAAAGTTGTGACCGGAGCTTTCTTGCAGCCTGAAAAAACAGGAAACGGAAGTACGCTTTCTTTCTCAGCGCAATTATCGAGCTTCAATGAAATATTGGAAGCCTATTCAAAAAATGGCAAAACGTACAGTTTCACTCAAGTAACAGCCGAAGTATTTTCAACTTTCTTTCTAGGTGCTGACTTGTATGCTAACATGTTTAACTACATGGAAAAGTATACTTACATGGGACCTGATTCAGACAAAAACATTTCATTAGCACAAGAGATAGCTAAAGATAAATTTGTCACACTTAATGAATGGATAAAACAAAACAATTAATAAACCCTAAAAACTCAAATGAAAATGAAAATACTACTTACTACCGCCATCTTATGCATCGCTCTAACATTTTGCTATGAAATGAAAGCCACCGAAATCAACACTGCTATCAATACGGAAATCAACAGCGATGAAGACAAAAAACAAATTGAAAAAGTAATTGGTATTTACCAAAAATCCCTTGCTACTTCGAATTCAGAATTGGCCGCCAGTTTGTATACAAAAGATGCAAAATTCATGCCCTCCGGAGGTCCTTCCGCTACTGGAACAGCACAGATAAAAGGATCTTATGATTATGTTTTCTCTCAGATTCAGGTGAATATTAACTTCACAATCGATGAGGTGATAATTATTGGAAAGTATGCTTATGTAACGAGTACATCCCAAGGCACATCATTGATAAAGTCGAATAATCAAACTGTCTCTGAAATAAACAGAGAACTTTTTGTCTTCAAAAAGGAAAATGGCTCTTGGAAAATAGCACGTTATATGTTCAATAAAATGACTACAGACAAATAGCTTGTCAATACACATTTATAGCGGTTGAATTGATTCAACCGCTATTTTATAACCATTCTTGCGAAGAAGTAATAGGAGATTAAAACGCTCAAATCATGGCTGCCTAACTGCTTATTAAACGTATTGGATTTATATTTTACAGACCATGCTTTGGCCATTCATTAAAAAAAACTCACATTCAACCGCTTCAGCTGGGGTTTTATATAAGTATGGTTATAGTCCGTCTATATTCTCATGGTTAAAGATTTTGATTAGTTATATTAATTATCGTTAAAACAACTATGAAAAAATTACTCGCCGCCCTTTTCCTTCTTTGCTCTCTAACCCTTCTTGGCCAAACTCCGGTACAACAGGCTCGTCCTTTAGGTATACGTGACGGCATCAACTACCAGGCAAATGGTTCCGTGATTTTATCCCTGTTTGCTCCATATAAAAGTTCTGTATATGTATTGGGTGATTTTAACAGCTGGAGTACCAGCCCGACTTACCTGATGAAAAAGGATGTGGTAGACAACGACCATGTATATTGGTGGCTGGAATTAACTGGATTAAACAACACGACAGAATATGCTTTTCAATACCTGATCGACGGATCACTTCGCGTGGCAGATCCATATACAGAAAAGATACTTGATCCCACCAACGATGCAGGGATTGATCCTGCTACCTACCCCAATTTAAAAACGTACCCCAGTGGCCAATCAGAGATCGCTTCTGTTTTGTTTCCTTCACAAACAAACTACACGTATCAAAATACATCATCCTTCACACGGCCCGCAAAAGAAAAACTTACCATTTACGAATTACACCTGCGTGATTTTATTGGTACACACCGCTTCAATACATTATCAGATACATTGACTTACTTAAAAAAATTGGGCATCAATGCGATTGAACTTATGCCCCTTAATGAATTTGAAGGAAATTCAAGTTGGGGTTATAACCCATCATTTTATTTTGCGGTAGATAAATATTACGGACCGGCAGATCAGTTAAAAAGTTTTATTGACAAATGCCACGGAGAAGGCATTGCTGTAATTATAGATTTAGTAATGAACCATTCTTACAATGCATCTCCCCTGGTGCGTATGTATTTTGACGGCACAAACCCCACCGCTCAAAATCCCTGGTACAACAGCACCTGCGTCAATGCCTATTGCTGGGGAAATGATTTCAATCATACCAGCCTGGCTACTCAGTATTTTGTAGACAGAGTAACCGAACATTGGCTAAAGAACTACCACTTTGATGGCATTCGATTTGATTTCACACAAGGATTTACACAAACTGCGGGAGACAACTGGCCGAAAGACGACAGTAGAATTGCCATCATTAAACGCTTATCGAACAAAATATGGGAGATTGATCCTAACGCGTATGTCATTCTGGAACATTGGACTGACAACAGCGAAGAAATTATTTTAGCTGATTACGGCTGTATGCTTTGGGGAAATGTGACAGGAGCTTATCAGGACGCTGCCATAGGAGAACACGCCAATGCCGCATCGGATTTTTCCTGGGGTTATTTTGGCAGCCGCAACTGGCAAAAGCCTCATTTGGTAACGTACATGGAGAGTCATGATGAAGAGCGGATCATGTATAAAAATACGACACAAGGCCATAGCGACGGTGCGTTATACAATATCAAAAGCATTCCGATAGCCTTGGACCGGTCTGCCTTAAGTGCCGCTTTTCTCTTTACCCTTCCAGGGCCCAAGATGATGTGGCAGTTTCAGGAATTGGGTTACGACTATTCTATTGATTACAACCAACGTGTAGGCGAAAAACCGATTCGCTGGGATTACTTAAACGATGCCAATAGAAAAAACCTTTATGATAAATACAGCAAGCTGATCAAACTGCGCCTGGCGAATGAAGTATTTACCAGCGCGCAAACAAATGTCACGCTATCTTTAAACAACAGTAACGGTCTTAAAAAAATCATGCTCCAGCATGCGTCTATGAATGCCGTGGTCATTGGAAACTTCGGGGTAACGACAGCTTCCATCAATCCTGTTTTTCCTTCGGCAGGCGTTTGGTATGATGCTTTGGGTAATGAAACTATTTCGTACAATGGCACAGATGTGCTAAGCATCACGCTCACTCCCGGAGCGTATCGCATTTATACATCGGTGGACACAAAGAACCCATCGCCGTACTTGCATGTTAATACGTCGATGTATACTACCGGAACATTCAATGATTGGAATACATCTTCTCACCCCATGCAGCTCATAGCGGATCATACCTGGCAAATTTCAGGTGTACCACTTACTGTAGACAGTTATGACATCAAGTTTACAAATGCCTCCAACTGGGCTGGTAAGGATTGGGGAAACTCTGGTGGATTAGCAGGTAGTGCGTTATTAACTACAGGTGGCGGACCAAATATTCATTTTACACTTTCAAAAAATGGAAATTATACGGTTCGATTTAATGAAAGCACATTGAGTTATGTTATTTACGAAGATATTTTAACAAATGGTCAACACAATAGCTCTATACAGGATCAACCTTTTAGCATCTCGCCAAATCCGAGTTCAGGAGATTTCTTTAAAGTGATGAATTATAATGAAGTGCTTGTGTCAGACATTCAAATTTTAGATGGTACGGGAAGAGTGGTACTAAACAAAAGAGTTGATTCCTCTGCACCTGTTATAGAAGTTCCGAACACTGTACTTAACGGAGTATACCTTATCTTGATTCAACACCAATCGGGAGTATACCTTTCACGCTTAATGAAAAATTAAAAAATAATATTATTAAAATCGGCAAGCAGTAGAATTGTATCTACGCATGAACATAGACACTGCCAGATATAAACCCTATTGTCGCAATCTTATAACCATTTATTTCTTTAATAAAGGGGCCAAGCTTTTCTTTAAGGATGGATGCAGGTTTGATACTTTCAAATTCTTTTTCCAAGACTAAAGTAGTTTATTATCTATATCCTCTTTCAATCATTGTATCAAGTGAGTGAAAGAAAAAAAATGCACGAATGGTTGAATTTGGATAAGTAAATAAAAGAATTATTTTCGTATACGTAAGATTCAAATACTAATAAACAAATTGAATATAAACAAAATTAATTTTTCAATATGACTATTAACATAGTCATAAAAATATTTTTTTCACCTTAATAATTTAGACAATCGTTTAAATAAAAGTCAAAAAAAGCCAAAGAATAATCTTTGAACCTCTATCATTAATAGTTTATTTTTTTACAATACAGTCATACTTTGAAAAGGTATAATCAAATAATGATTCAGGGAAATACCCGGTTAACACACTATAAGGTTAGCTGTTTTATCAATACTCACAACGATCATAGCAATAGCTTTACATTGGTATTACTTTCCAGTTATATGTTCCAACACGAGCAGATTTAATTCTTAAAAAGATAAAAACTATACGAATGTCTACAAGTAATCATCTCTTTTCTGCTTAAAATACACAGATTTACACGCTATGATAAGAGTCAAACCTTAAGTTGTATTCGCTCATTATATTTCAGATCAAAGTATTTCATATTTATAACAAGATCATTAATCATGCATCATTAAATATATACAGCGATGAAATCAATTATATCACATACTTCGGATTATCCATTAAAGAATAGTTTAGAAACATTGCATCATGAAAGTATGGAATGGCTGAATGAGATTGCGTTTTGGGAAGATGAGATTGATTTGTTGTATATGATCTCTATGAAAGTAAAAATGGATCATATTACCACACACATCAAAGACCAGGTGGTAAAAACAGAGCGCAAATTAGTAAGTAAAATTGCAGGCAACGAAATGAATGATTTGCAAGGCGCTGTCACCAATCATGAACATATCATCCAAAAGGGATATACTGATGAGCAAAACTACAGAGAACAGCATTCCAAATTACACATTCGTTTTAAGCAATATGAAAAAGAGCTGAAGCAGATCAAGCAAGAAGTGGTTAGACTGCTTAAGATCACTAAAGATCAAGCCAGTTTAAACGAGGTGTTTGGAACAATTTACAACAGAAGAGCAGTAATAAAGTACCAAAACAAACCTATTGAAAAGAAAATCATAGAGACCATCATTGATGCTGGCAGAATGGTGCCATCTGCCATGAATAAACAACCTTGTAAATTTTACGTGCTCATCAAAGCAGAAACAATCTCATTGTTTTCTAAACAAATCGCCAAAGCTGCGTCCAAAGGAATATTAAAATCCGGACTCAAGAAAATTATTAAGACGGCCACAGAGTCTTTTAATTTTTCACATGGACTTCGCTTGCTGCGTTCGGAAGACCCTATTTTCCAACGCGCTCCTGTAGTGATCTTTCTGACCTCACCCAAAGACCATGAATGGGCAGCGCTGGATATCGCCATGTTCGCGCAAAACATGATGCTTGCCGCCAAATCGTTGGGCTTAGAGAGTTGTCCCGTAGGATTAGCTAAATATGTAATGGAAACGGAAGTCTATAAGTTTCTAAACATATCTGAATCAGAAATCGTACAGCTGGCTATTATTCTTGGATATGGCGATGAACATCCTGATTTACCGAAAAGGAATAAAGTCGATGCGGTTTACTTTTAATTAAATTACTAATACCACAATAGAAAAGCGATGAAGAAGAAAAAACAGACTGAAAACATATTTTACCAGCATTACCACGAGGAAGTCAAAGCGGTGCAGAAGATACTTACTTCCTCTGTATCCCCTAAAAAAATCCACCGCTTGAGGGTGCATATTAAGAATATTAAAACATTCCTCCTTCTATTCAATGAAACTGCTCCGGGGCAATTGAAGATAAAAAAGTTCAGTGTCTTTTTACGTAAAGTATTTAAAAAGTCAGGAAAAGCGAGAGAAATGCAACTTAATTATTCCTTAGCCAAAAGATCTAACATGCGAAAAAAAGCCGCATATGAAAAATATACGCACAAGAAGATCTCTCGTTCAAAGGAAGCTCTTAAAAAAATCATCTCTTCCTTCGATCCAAAAATCATTCGCAAAGCGGATCGTAAAGTCAATAGACTATGTGAGACATTAAGCACTAATTATATTTTGCTCCAATCAAAACAATTCATTGCAAAAGAAATACACCAAGTGGAAATCATGCCTGAAGAAAATGGTAACGAAGGATTTCATCAATTGCGAAAACACTTGAAAGCAATTTATGCAGTCGCCTCTGTGTTGTGCAAAACACATACCGCTGATGTACTAAAAAAAGAGTTGGCTCAACTAAAAAAAACAGAACAAGCCATCGGTAGGTGGCATGACAATATGATGTTTCATGTTTCTAAGGTTCATTTTTTTAAAAACAATAACCATCCATCCGTTCAAAAAAAGACATTGAGCCAGCACTTATTACAAAGCAAAACAGGCAGCAGGAAATCTATACTAACATTATTGCAACATATAATAAATAACCTGCCTCAGGAAGTGGGCAGACCCTAAAATTGATGTTCATCATTTTCGTCTTGACATCCATCATATTTTGGGATCAAGAAAAGAAGGTGCCTTGTTTCATCATCATTACTTGGAATGAAGCAAAATCAAATATAGCGGCAAGACAGTAGAAGCAAAAGACTTGTGGTCGTTGAAACGTTGTGTAGATAGCGCTTGCCAAAGTAATATCATGGTACAACAGATACAGCTGAACAGTCAAAGATCTATGCCAGAAGGAAACAAATCATGACCAAAGTCACTTACTGAAATAACATTTGTCATTTTATCAAAGAGGTAAGATACTTTAGTTTGTGTACAGTAAACCATAACGCTATGCAACCATACACCTTAAAATTTGAAGAAATCAATCTGAAAGACATCAATCAGGTCGGAGGTAAAAATGCCTCGCTTGGTGAAATGTTTCAAAAGCTTAATAAAAAAGGCATAAACGTTCCGGATGGTTTTGCGGTTACGGCCTACGCCTATCAGGAATTCCTTAAAAAGAATGCATTGGAAATACCTATTACTAAACTTTTGTCTCAACTCAACACAAACGATTTTTCCAATTTGAAGGAGATTGGTGAAAAAATAAGAGCACTCGTTTTAAAGGCTTCTTTACAGGATGATTTGTCAAAGGAAATCATACACGCCTACAGGATACTATCTGATTGTTCAAACTGGGCCGTGCATGTTGCTGTGAGGAGTAGTGCAACAGCCGAGGACTTGCCGGATGCAAGCTTTGCCGGTCAGCACGAATCCTATCTTAATATTCACGGAGAAAAACCTATCATTGATGCCTGCCTAAAGTGTTATGCCTCCTTATTTACAGATCGTGCCATTAAATACAGGTACGACCATGGATTTGATCATATGAAAGTATACTTATCCATAGGTATTCAACAAATGGTAAGATCTGACAAAGCTTCTGCCGGTGTATGTTTTACGATTGATCCTGAAACAGGTAATCAAAATGTAATACTTATAACCGGTAGCTGGGGACTGGGAGAAAACGTTGTACAAGGAGCAGTAAACACCGACGAATTTTATGTATTTAAAGCTCCATTCAAACAATTCAAAAAAAGCATCATCAGTAAGAAAATGGGCTCTAAGGCACAAACGATGATCTACTCCTTAGACAACGAGGAGACGACAGTAATTAATATCGATACACCACTTGAAAAAAGAGAACAATATATTTTATCTGATGAAGAGGTCATGAAACTGGCGGAATGGTCTTTGAGTATTGAAGAACATTATGGTCGCCCTATGGATATAGAATGGGCTAAGGACGGTGAGAACAATAATTTATTCATTGTACAGGCAAGACCCGAAACCATATGGGGCAATAAGAAAAAATCGCTGAGCATGGTGCAATTTAAATTGAAAGAAAAAAGCCAGGTTCTTGCCCAAGGCAAAGGTATTGGAAACCGGATTGTATCAGGTATTGCAAGAATATTACATTCTCCTACTGATTCTGATCTCCTTCAGAAAGGCGAGGTATTGATCACAGAAATAACTACCCCTGATTGGGATCCTATATTAAAGAAAGCTTCTGCCATTGTTACCAACCTTGGTGGACGTACAAGTCACGCTGCCATAGTAGCAAGAGAAATGGGTGCATTAGCCATAGTGGGCACAGGCAATGCAACAGATGTCATTAAAGACGGTGATATCGTTACCGTAGTTTCTGAAGATGGAATTAATGGTATTGTTTACAAGGGTAAGCTCGATTGGGAAGAAAAAGTATTGGATTTTTCGAAAATTAAAATGCCCATAACAGAAGCCAAATTGATCCTTGCTGATCCTGATCAGGCTTTTAAATTCTCCACCTATCCTAACAATGGTGTTGGACTATTGAGATTAGAATTTATAATTACCAATACCATAAAGATCCATCCCATGGCTCTTGCTCGTTTTGACCTAGTAACTGATCAGGAAGACCGAACGAATATTATAAATATGACTTATCAGTATGCCGATAAAAAAACATATTTTATTGAAAAGCTTTCCCAGGCAGTAGGCACCATTGCTGCAGCTTTTTATCCTAAAGAAGTAATTGTGCGAATGAGCGATTTCAAGACGAACGAATACGCCAATCTATTAGGAGGAAAGAATTTCGAACCACAGGAAGAAAATCCTATGATTGGATTCAGGGGAGCTTCCCGGTATTATAGCCCTTCCTACAAGGAAGGTTTTGCATTGGAATGCGAAGCTTTAAGAGTGGTAAGAGATGAGATGGGATTAATGAATGTAAAAGTCATGATCCCTTTTTGCCGAACAATCGAAGAAGGGAAGAAAGTTCTTCAAACCATGGAAGAATTTAACCTTCCCAAAGGGAAGAATGGACTGCAAGTTTACATGATGACAGAAGTACCGAGCAATGTTATATTAGCCAAAGAATTCTCTGAACTATTTGATGGCTTCTCCATCGGTTCGAATGACCTTACTCAACTTACATTGGGACTGGATAGGGATTCTTCTACCGTAAGCGATTTGTTTGACGAACAAAATCAAGCTGTCAAAGAAATGATTTCAATGGCCATTACTTCTGCAAAACTTACCGGTACACCTATAGGACTATGTGGTCAAGCCCCAAGCGATTATCCTGAATTTACCGAATTCTTAATTAGAGAAGGAATCAGCAGTATATCCTTCAATCCGGATGCACTCTTGAACGGAATTGAGCACATGCAGGCTGCTGAAGAAAAAATAAAAGACAAACTAACAATTCGAATATAACTCTCCAATCTCTACCCAAAGAATGACAAAGGTCATTCTTTGGGTTATCCTTTATTATACTCCGTTGCTTGTCAGTAGTCTGTATAGCTTACAATTAAAATCAGTAAACTATAAAGCCAAACTTAAAAATTAATTAATTGCAGTGATGGTGTGTTTTATTTACTCCCCCGGAATTGTCTTTGAAATTATTAAAATAAGAATGATTATAGGTTTAAATCCATTTCAATAAACTTGTCACATTAATGCCTTTAGGATTACTACTTATTTATAAAATCAGCAATATCAATAATGACATACTCTGGTACATTTCCTGCTTTCTTATATTCAGCTGGAATGCTTTTTCCTATCCCTTCAATAAACAGATGATTTAACGCAGGATAAGATTTAACAGAAACATTCTCTTTCATAGCTAAAGATTCTTTCCATATTTTAAAATCCTCCATGGTGACTTGATAATCTCTTTCACCTTGCAGGACAAGCATCTTATTAGTTAGCTTTTCAGCTACTTTCACTTGATTGTAATTATTTAGGTCAATCCAATAGCTTGCCGGCAATCCCAAAACTGTATGACTAATTATTTTTGAAGCGTCTTTTGTTATTTCTAATTGCGCTGTTAATTGACTAATCTGAAGAGTTTCGTTATCTGTCAATCCATCTAGTGAATTTATATAAGTAACCTGTTCTACTATTAGATCTTGCAATGGCCTGGCATTAGCAGCCATTAATATAATTCCTCTTAAGGCGGGGTAACGTTCATTAATTTTGGGTGCCAACATTCCGCCAAGACTATGTCCAATAATATAGATGCTGTTACTATCGACACCTTCTAATTTCTTAGCAAATTTCAGGGCATCTATCGCATCGTTGATTACTTCATCGTCAGCAGTGAAATTATTGTTTGTTATAAATTGCTCAGGGTTAACTTTAGTTCGCTTATCGAAACGCAGGGAGGCTATTCCTTGCTTGGCTAATCCTACCGCCATATCTCTGAATATTTTCGTTGGACCTACCGTTTCATCCTTATCTGATGGGCCCGATCCATGAATAAAGATAACAATGGGGAATTTTTTCTTTTGCTTAGGAACAACAAAACTTGCAGGCAATTTAAGATTGTCCTTTGTCTTTATAGAAACCGCTTGTTCTTTATACAAGCTCTTATCCTCATAAGACGGTTCTAAATAAGGAGCTATCGTTTCTTTAGCAGGTAAAAAGAAAAAACCTATAATTTTATGTTTGCTATTGAAAACAAATTTAATATCTAAATCTATCGATTCGAATTTTGATTTTACTATAACCGTTTCGGTACTGTCTTTTAATTCATTAGTAGAGCCTTGAGCGGTCAAAAACATTCCTAATTTAGCTTGCGTATTGTTCCATAAATCTTCCAATGTCTGAACAGTTACTTTATCAGCTATTGATTGATCAAAATAAGGATAGGCTTCATCATACTTTGCTTTCTTCAAATAATTCAGAAAAGCCAAAGAGATAAGTGTATTTTCCTGGCTAAATGCAGATAAGGACAAAAAAAGTAGAAAAATAAAAAGTGCTGTTTTTTTCATAATTAAATTATTGGATGGTAAAAATACAGGTGTAAAACTACATCTTATTTTTCTCATTATTTATATTTCGTATAAAGATTACATCTTAATAACAAGTTCTAAGTATACTCTGCTTTCAATTAAGTCTTAAAACTTTGAGGTTTGCTCTTAAAACCCTTACTTACCTGAAATAAAACAAACGCATTGAAAACGATCTTAATCATAGACGACGAAGAAAAGCTAAGGCATTTGCTGAGTCGTATCATTAGCCTGGAAGGTTACGAAGTACAGGAATCTGCTACCATAAAAGCTGGATTAAAGAAGTTAGAATCGGCAGACTTTGACGTTGTGTTAAGTGATGTGAAGTTACCTGACGGAACTGGCGTAGACCTTGTCAAAGAAATCAAATCAAAATATCCTTTCATAGAAGTGATCTTGATGACCGCTTATGGCAATATACCAGATGGTATACAAGCCATGAAGAACGGAGCCTTTGACTACCTGACCAAAGGAGACGACAACAATAAGATCATTCCTCTCCTCGCCCGTGCCGTTGAAAAAGTAGCTTTGCAAAAAAGAGTAATATCGTTAGAACAACAAGTCACTAAAAAATATTCTTTTGAAAGTATTGTCGGTAAGTCTAAACTGATTCAACAAGCTATAGAGCTTTCAAAAAAAGTAGCTCCTACAGATACTTCAGTATTGTTACTAGGAGAAACAGGAACAGGCAAAGAAGTCTTTGCTCAAGCGATACACAATGAAAGTCTTCGAAAGAACAAATCCTTTGTGGCGATCAACTGCTCTGCCTTTGGGAAAGACATATTGGAAAGTGAATTGTTCGGCTATAAAGCCGGTGCTTTCACTGGTGCAAATAAAGACAAGAAAGGATTGTTTGAAGAAGCGAATGGCGGTACTATCTTTTTAGACGAATTGGGAGAAATGAGTTTAGAACTTCAAGCTAAACTGTTGCGTGTACTGGAATCCGGAGAATTTATAAAAGTCGGCGATACCAAATCTACCAAAGTCAATGTTCGTGTCGTTGCAGCTACCAATAGAGACTTGCTCAAAGACTGCGAGAGCGGTCATTTCAGAAGTGATCTGTACTATCGTCTTTCTGTTTTTCAAATTATGCTTCCTCCTTTGAAAGAAAGAATTTCAGACATCGAAGTATTGGCTAGGCATTTTTTAACAACCTACACGGAAAAGGCCAATAAGAAAATTGCAGGTATCAGTAAGGATTACATAGAACAACTTAGCTTACATCACTGGCCTGGCAATATTAGAGAATTAAAGAATGTCATCGAACGGAGTGTTATTCTTCATACCGAAGGCGAACTCTCTATAGATTCTTTACCTCTGGAAATTTTGCAACACACTGCTTCTGCCGATGGCAAAACGATCTCTGCCTTTGATCTGTCGAGTGTTGAAAAACTCCACATTCAAAAAGTATTCAACTATACGAAAGGCAATAAGACAGAGACCGCCCGCTTGTTGAATATAGCATTGACTACTTTATACCGGAAGCTGGAAGAATACAAAATCAGTTGATTGATCTACACCCTATCAAAACGATAGTCTAACCCTTTCATTTTGAAAGGGACTTTTTTTGCCAGAAAATCCGAGCACCAAGCAATCTCACTCATTCCTAATACATTAACCGATTACTCAAAAACTTGGATCGGGAATTGGCATGTACCTGCGCAACATGGTACGAACTATCTGAACTAACTATCTGAACTAACTAATAACCTATGATAACCATCATTCTAATCGCTGTCGGATTGCTTTGCTTCTGGCTCTTTTATAAGATTATTTACTATTTCGAAAAAATCTAATTCTATGGTCACCTTATTCATCATCGCAATACTGGTATTTGTATACATGTGCTATGTATTACTAAAACCCGAAAAATTTTAACAAGATCATTATGTCGTACACAGAACTATTAGGAGTATTACTCTTTTTCTTCGCCACTTTTTTGCTGGCGATTCCACTGGGCAAGTACATTGCCAGGGTCTATGCCGGTGAGAGAACTTTGCTGGATCCTATTTTCAATCCGATAGAAAGAACGTTTTTTAAATTATGCGGAATTGATGCAACCAAACAGATGAACTGGAAACAAAATCTGTTGGCTTTGTTAACCATCAATATGGTTTGGTTTTTAATGGCCATGTTCATTCTGATGAATCAATCCTGGTTACCCCTCAATCCCGATGGGAACCCTAACATGACGGCTGACCTGGCATTCAACACGTCCATTTCTTTTGTCGTAAACTGTAACCTACAGCATTATTCAGGAGAATCAGGCGTTTCTTATTTCTCACAGATTTTTGCGCTTATGTTCCTCCAATTCGTATCTGCGGCGACCGGTATGGCTGCTGCTGCGGTTTTATTTAACGCGTTGAGAGAAAGAATTTCTGATCAATTGGGAAACTTCTACAATTACTTTGTAAAAAGTGCTACGCGTATCTTGCTTCCTTTATGCATCATTGTGTCGGTCATTCTTCTTTTTAGAGGAACACCTATGACCATGGAAGGTAAAGATACCATGATCTCCATGGAAGGAGATACGGTACAAGTATCTCGCGGCCCAGCTGCAGCATTTGTTGCCATCAAACACATAGGCACCAACGGTGGTGGATTCTTTGGTGTCAATTCTGCACATCCGTTTGAAAATCCAGACTACCTCACCAACATCGTAGAAATGGTAGCGCAAACCATCATTCCTTTCGCTATGATTTTTGCCTTAGGTTTTTACCTGAAACGAAGAAAACTAGCCTGGATGATTTTTGGTGTTATGACGCTTGGTTTTGTACTCTTGGTTGTACCGGCCATCCTCAGTGAAGTTGGAGGTAATCCAGCCATAGCGGCCATGGGAGTAGATCAGTCACAAGGAGCAATGGAAGGAAAAGAAGTACGCTTCGGCGCTGCTGCTTCCGGTTATTGGAGTATTATTACTACAGTTATTTCTACCGGTTCAGTCAATGCCATGCACGACAGTACCATGCCCGTCTCGGGATTGACACAACTACTGGCTATGATGGTCAATGCTATTTACGGAGGTTGCGGTGTAGGGATATTAAACTTCTACATTTATATCATACTCGCCGTATTCATCAGTGGATTAATGGTGGGACGAACACCAGAATTTATGGGTAAGAAAATTGAAGCACGCGAAATAAAAATCGCTATGATTGTTGCTCTTTCACATACCTTCCTGATTCTTACTGGAACTGCCTTAGCTTCCTTTGTTTTCACCAACAATCCGGAAATAGGTTGGCTAAATAATCCCGGGTTTCATGGTTTCAGTGAAATGTTGTATGAATATACTTCTTCTTCAGCCAACAACGGCAGCGGGTTTGAAGGTTTAGGAGACAACACACCCTGGTGGAACATTTCTACAGGGATCGTCTTATTGCTTTCACGCTTTATTCCGATCATCGGACCAATCGCCATTGCAGGAATTCTAGCCAATAAAAAATACATTCCAGAAAGCGCTGGCACCTTGAAAACAGACACCGGTACTTTCGGATTGATGGTATTTGCTGTCATTGTAATCATTGCGGCACTGTCTTTCTTCCCGGCACTTACGCTTGGGCCGATTGCGGAGTATTTCTCCATGAGGTGAAGAGTAAGTAGTGAGCAGTGAGCAGTGAGCAGTGAGCAGTGAGCAGTGAGCAGTGAGCAGTGAGCAAGAATGTTATTTCACTTTGAGCTTGACGGATTTTATTAATCCGTCTAAAATTCGAGATACATTTTCTAATATTTTATTAAGGCACATGTATAATTCATATGATATATACTTCAAGCCCTTACAAATAATAAGTAGTGTATCAACCTCAGACAATGAACCTCTTGCTATAAATAAAAAATACAAGAATTCCTTTGCCGAATTTCGACCAGCACCTTCAGCAATATTTGCAGAGATAGATACTGTAGCTCTTCTCAATTGTGATGTAATACCGAATTGCTCGTGTTTAGGAAAATATTCTGTAGCAGAATAAATTTTCAATATTAACTCAATGCCTTGTTTCCAGGCTTCTAAATTTTGGTGAGGTTTCATAAACTTAAAAAAATGAAAAAAAACAAACTATTCGACCGCAAGATAATAAAAGATTCAATTGTACAATCATTTGTTAAGTTGAATCCCATTTATCTTATCAAAAATCCAGTCATGTTTGTGGTAGAAATATGCACAATTATTATGCTGGTAGAAGTAACTTATTCTCTGTTCACTGCTCACAGCTCACCTATTTACAATCTTATCGTTTTTATCACCCTCCTCTTCACCTTACTCTTCGCCAATTTCGCTGAAGCAATAGCAGAAGCACGCGGAAAAGCACAAGCCAATAGTTTGAGAAAAACAAGAGAAGAAACTCCCGCTAAAAAAGTGCAGGCGGTGGGAGAAATGTACATGGACGAAATTATTATTGTCTCTTCTTCGCAACTTAAAAAAGGAGATGTATTCGTATGCGAAACGGGAGATGTGATACCAACTGACGGTGAAATTGTAGAAGGCATTGCAACCATCGACGAAAGTGCCATCACAGGTGAAAGTGCCCCGGTGATCAGAGAAGCAGGTGGAGATAAAAGTTCGGTAACTGGTGGAACAAAAGTATTGTCGGATAAAATCAAAGTCAAAGTGACAACCGAACCAGGGGAAAGTTTCTTGGATAAAATGATTGCCCTCGTTGAAGGAGCAAGCCGCCAGAAAACACCCAATGAAATAGCCCTGACTATTTTGCTCGCTGGCTTTACCTTGGTCTTTATCATCGTGACCATTACGTTGAAACCCTTTGCAGATTATGCCAATACACCCATCACGATCGCGTCTTTCATCGCGCTGTTTGTATGTCTTATTCCAACGACCATTGGAGGTTTGCTTTCCGCCATTGGTATTGCAGGCATGGACAGAGCACTGCGAGCCAATGTCATTACCAAATCTGGTAAAGCCGTAGAAACAGCTGGTGATATTGATGTGTTGTTGCTGGATAAAACAGGAACAATCACTATTGGTAACAGAAAAGCCACGCATTTCTATCCTGTTAGTGGTGTAGAAGAACAAACCTTTTTGCAAGCTTGTTTACTTTCGTCTTTGGCCGATGAAACGCCGGAAGGAAAATCCATTGTAGAATTGGCCCAAGCAAAAGGCACCACTATTCCCACCAATTACCAACAAGCGCAGGTTACGCTGATTAAATTTTCCGCGGAAACCAGAAGCAGTGGTGTAGACATGAACGACAGAAGAATTCGCAAAGGTGCTACAGATGCGATCCGTAAATTATCTGAAAAGGCTGGTCATCCTTTTCCAAAAGAAATTGAAGAACAAGCCAACAAGATCGCCAGCGGTGGTGGTACACCACTGGTTGTTTCTGAAAACGAAAAAATTGTTGGTGTTATAGAACTTCAGGACATCATCAAAGAAGGCATGAAAGAACGTTTTGAACGCCTGAGAAAAATGGGTGTGAAAACGGTAATGGTAACCGGTGACAATCCGCTTACCGCAAAATACATCGCGGAGAAAGCGGGTGTTGACGATTTCATCGCAGAAGCTAAGCCAGAAGATAAAATGGAATACATCCGCAAGGAACAACAAGCGGGCAAGCTGGTGGCCATGATGGGTGATGGCACAAACGATGCACCGGCCTTGGCGCAGGCAGATGTAGGAGTAGCTATGAACAGCGGTACGCAAGCCGCCAAAGAAGCCGGCAACATGGTGGATTTGGATAACGATCCGACTAAGCTGATTGAGATCATAGAGATCGGCAAGCAATTGCTGATGACAAGAGGAACACTGACCACTTTCAGTATCGCCAATGACGTGGCAAAATACTTTGCTATTGTACCTGCTTTGTTTGTTGCCTCCATTCCTGCTTTGCAGGGATTGAACATCATGAAGCTGAGCAGTCCGGAAAGTGCTATTCTCTCCGCGATCATCTTCAACGCGATCATCATTCCTGCTTTGATTCCTTTGGCACTAAGAGGTGTAGCCTATAAACCCATCGGTGCATCGGCTTTGCTGAGAAGAAATCTGTTCATCTACGGTCTTGGAGGTATTATCATTCCATTCATCGGCATCAAAATCATTGACATGCTTATTTCCCTTGTATTCTAATTTTACGATTATGAAAGAACATTTCTTACCCGCTATTAAACTGACACTAATCTCTCTTTTGTTTTTCTGTGTCATCTACCCTGCCCTGATTTGGGGCATCGCACAAGTTTCTCCTAATAAAGGAAAGGGATTTGTAGTAGAGCATAAAGGGAAAGTGTATTACGAAAATATGGGACAGGCCTTTTACTCTGACCAGTATTTCTGGGGTCGCCCATCTGCAAATTCTTACAACGCTGCAGGTTCTTCTGGTAGTAACAAAGGTCCATCCAATCCTGATTACCTGGTCTTGGTACAACAAAGGATCGATACCTTTATGGTGCACAATCCCGGCGTAAAAAAATCTGACATCCCTGCTGACCTCATCACGGCAAGTGGAAGTGGACTCGATCCGCACATTTCTCCTAAAGCAGCGGCAGTACAAATAAAACGCATTGCTAAAAGCAGAAATTTGTCAGAAGCAAAAGTTTCCGAACTGGTCAATCAATGTATTGAAAAACCCTTTCTGGGATTATTTGGTCCTGAATCTGTGAATGTATTGCAATTGAATTTAAAACTAGAAAAACTCTAATACCTTCATCTCATGAAAAAAATAGTAGCATCACTTTCGTTGTTATCTTTACTTTCCGCAAACGCATGGGCTCAGACAGACAGCATTCAAGCGCCTGTAGTTGTGCAGGCTCCTGCATCACCAATTACAATCACAGGCTATGTAGAAGCTTACTATTCTTACGATTTTAGTAATCCCGCCAATCACACGCGTCCTGGTTTCGTCTACTCTCATAACCGCCACAATGAAGTCAACCTGAACCTTGGTTTTATAAAAGCTTCTTACCAGACAGAGTTTGTAAGAGCTAATCTTGCTCTGATGGCTGGTAGTTATGCCAACGCGAACTTAGCCGCAGAGCCTGGTGTGCTTAAAAATGTCTACGAAGCCAACGCAGGTTTCAAGTTATCCAAAAAGAAAAACCTATGGTTGGATGCCGGTATTTTCGCTTCTCACATCGGATTTGAAAGTGCGGTAGGAAAAGATTGCTGGAACGTGACCCGTAGTATTTTAGCGGACAACTCTCCTTACTATGAAAGTGGTGTAAAAATTGGCTACAAGTCTGATAATGGAAAATGGTTCTTCAGTTTGTTATATCTAAACGGTTGGCAACGCATTCAAAGACCAAATCAATACAACACGCCCGCCTTTGGACACCAGTTGACTTATACGCCTAGCAGTAATGTGACCATAAATAGTAGTTCTTTTGTAGGCAGCGATACGCCTGATTCTACAAACAGAATGCGTTACTTTCACAATTTATACGGGATCTTCCAGCTGCATCCGAGAGTTGGCATCATCGCAGGTTTTGACATCGGTGCACAACAAACAGGGAAAGACAGCAGCAATTATTATGTGTGGTACAGCCCAGTATTCATCTTAAAAGTAAAAGCAACAGATAAAATTTCTATTGCAGCGCGCGGTGAATATTACTACGATGAAAACGGGATCATCATTGCAACAGGAACCCCCAATGGATTTCAAACCTTTGGTTATTCGCTTAACTTAGATTATGCGTTACGCGATAACATGGTGTGGAGAATAGAAGCAAGGACATTAAACAGCAAAGACAAAATATTTACGCTAAATGATAAAGCCAGCAATGAAAATTATTTCATTACCACTGCGCTAGCCATTTCCTTTTAATTAAGAATGAATATCTAGTTCCAATTCATTCTTACATAAAAAGAATCAATGATCAAATCATTTAACAATAATAAATTTACATTTCGATAGTAGAGGCTATTGTTTTACTAATTGAAATTTATTTATTATTTGGATTTTGACATTTGGTGCGTTAATCAACACATTGTAAGTTTTATTAAGCTTAAATCATTTATACCATATTTCTGATGACAGAAAAAGAGCAAAATGTACAACACTTTCTGGATCTCATTAAAAAGTCCAGAAGAGGTAAATTTAAAATCTACATTGGCATGAGTGCCGGTGTAGGAAAGACCTACCGGATGTTGCAGGAAGCTTCTTCTTTATTGAAAAATGGAATAGATGTTAAAATAGGTTTTATAGAAACACACAACAGGAAAGAAACGGTAGCCCTGTTAGAAGGGCTACCGGTCATTCCGAGAAGGAAATTATTTTACAAAGGAAAAGAGCTGGAAGAGCTGGATGTTCAAGCCGTCATCAGCTTAAGACCGGAAGTAGTGATCATTGATGAATTGGCTCATACCAATATAGAAGGCAGCAAAAATGAAAAGCGCTGGCAAGATGTAGTAGAAATCATTGAAGCAGGAATCAATGTAATCAGTGCGATCAATATTCAGCACATTGAGAGTTTGAATGAAGAAGTGAAACGCATTACTGGTATAGAAGTGAAAGAACGCATACCAGATCGGGTTCTTCAACTAGCAGACGAAGTGGTCAATATTGATTTAACAGCAGATGAACTCATTCTTCGATTAAAAGAAGGAAAGATCTATACGCCGGATAAAGTACAAACCGCCTTAAATAACTTCTTCAAGTCTGATCATATTTTACAATTGCGTGAATTAGCCTTGAAAGAAGTAGCTACGCAAGTGGAGCGAAAAGTGGACAACGAAGTACCGAGAAGTGTAGCATTGAAACATGAAAAGCTGCTGGCTTGTATCAGCAGCAACGACAAAATAGCAAAGAATATAATCCGTAAAACGGCACGACTGGCAAGTTATTACAATAGCAAATGGTTTGTACTCTATGTACAGACACCTCATGAAAGCAGCGATAAAATTGCGCTGGACAAACAAAGACACCTCATCAATAACTTTAAACTAGCCACTGAACTCGGTGCGGAGATTGTACGCATGGAAAGTTCCAATATCGCAGAAGCCATTGTAGAAGCTTGTGAGTTAAGAAAAATAACCGTCCTATGTATAGGAAAGCCTCACATTAACCTGTTCCGCATCATATTATCCACCACTATTTTCAAAACACTACTAAAGAAGCTATCCTCTTCCGATACCGATTTAGTGATTTTCTCCTGATATGAATATAAAATCTAAACTTACCCTTGGTGTTGGTTTTCTCTTCAGTATGATCGCCATACTGGCTGCGGTATCAGCCTGGTACATACATGCTTTAAAAAGCGACACGACCAATATTCTCACCGCCAATTACAACACGCTGGAATACTCCAGAAGCATGTTGATGGCATTAGAAGAAATCCCTTCTCCTGATGCCGTGTTGATGTTCGAAGAAAGCTTAAACAAGCAACAGTACAACATCACAGAAATCGGTGAAAAAGAAATTACAGAAAAGATCACTCAGCACTTTGATAAACTTAAAAATGATCTGAATGACAGTGTGATAAAAAAAGCGATTCGTGCTGATATCACGGAAGTCATGAGATTAAATATGCAGGCTATTCAGCGGAAAAGCCAGGTGGCTGTTGCTACATCGGAAACGGCCACATTCTGGATTGCTGTTTCAGGAACTGTTTGCTTTTTACTCGCCTTCATTCTACTGATTAATTTACCTTCCACTATTGCCAACCCTATTCGGGAATTGAATGAAAGCATCAAACAGATTGCCGATCAGAAGTATTCCGAGCGTGTACATTTTAAAGGAAGTTCAGAATTTGAAGAACTTGCCAAGTCTTTTAATAAAATGGCACAAAAGCTGGAAGAGTACAACAATAGCAATCTCTCTCTATTACTTATTGAAAAAAAGAGAATTGATACATTGATTAACAACATGAATGATCCTGTTATTGGATTGGATGAACATCAAAAAATAATTTTTGCTAATAATGAAGCATTGAAAATACTGGATGTCAAACAAAACGAAGTGATAGGTCATCAGGCATCGAAGCTCGCCTTAACCAATGACTTATTACGTTCACTGCTAAAGGAGGCGTTATTACCTGTATCAGCTGACAAAACTGAACCTGTGAAGATTTACTCCAATGGCAAAGAAAGCTATTTCCAAAAGGAAATTGTCGATATCAGTATTGTTCCAACAGGTGAAAGCACAGCACTAACCATTGGCAAGGTAATCATCCTGAGAAACATTACCCACTTCAAGGAATTGGACTTTGCCAAAACAAACTTTATCGCGACAGTGTCTCATGAGTTAAAAACACCTATCTCTTCTATAAAAATGAGCTTGCAACTTTTGGAAAATAAGAATACAGGAGCCATTAATTCCGGACAAGAACAACTCATCGAAAGCATAAAAGAAGACAGCAACAGGTTATTAAAAATCACGAGTGAGTTACTGAATTTATCCCAGATAGAAACAGGAAATATTCAACTCAACCTGCACAAAGCCAAACCACTCGAAGTGGTCAACTACGCCTTGCAGGCTGTTCAGACTCAGGCCCAGCAAAAACAGATCGTTATGGAAATTATTCATGGTGACAGCTTATCAGAAATGAGAGCAGATGCAGAGAAGACTACCTGGGTATTGATTAACTTTTTGACCAATGCTATCCGTTATTCTCCTGAACAAAGTAAAATTAAAATCGCTATCAAACAGGAAGGTGCGACTGTAAGCATTTCTGTCATTGATGAAGGTAAGGGAATTGATGAGCGTTATAAGAATCGTATCTTCGACCGGTATTTCCAGATACCAGGGAGCAGCAAAACCGGAACTGGCTTAGGATTGACAATCAGCAAGGAATTTATTGAAGCACAAGGCGGAGAAATCGGATTGACCAGTGAAATGGGTATGGGGAGTACGTTCTATTTCAAACTGCCGGTTTATTAATCCTCCTCCACTTACTCCTTGAGCTTGGAGCATTAGTAAAGTACTTTTACTCGTTAGATGGAGTATGCAAAGATTTCTTAGCCAAAAAGCTGCGTACAATATGCTAACGCCATGTAAAAAAAACGGTTTCGATAGATCCTACTATATTTAGGTGGAGGATATTGTAGTGCTCAAACTTCCCTAACCCTCTTTTAAATCTATTAAAAAGACTTTAATCCTTTCTATGATATCTATCAGTCGATATCATGAAATTGATCATATCCAGTATAGTTAAAGCTGATTACCTTCTTTTAAGTATTCAAATAAACTCATAGATATGAAAAATAAAAATGTATTTCTGCTGATGATACTAGGAATATTGTTGGCTTCGCCCTTTTGCAATGCGCAGGACTATAAACATCCTTATGGGCTGGTGGACAGCAAAGGTAATGTAACGGATCCTGATGGTAAACACTTAGGATCTATTACACCAGAAGGCGTTATTAACGATGCAGCAGGTGTACAGATTGCACATGTAAATGCAGAGGGAAACGTAGTAGATACGAAGACAGGAAAGGTGCTTGGTCATGCTCCTAAAAACGGCAACTTTGTTTACTACTATCCGGAAAATAAAAAAGATTCTCTTATGACCACACAGCCTTTGAATGGAACGTGTGAAGTAACCGATTCAAAAGGAGAAAAAGTGGTTACCGTGCATGAAAACTACAAACATATCGGAGCATGTGCCTATCATTGTTTGTATAAGAAGAAACACGGAGAAAAAGCTAAGATTAAATAACGAAACTGTTTTACTAAATCAATAAGGCCCTTAACCGGGCCTTATTGATTTAATGGTTTGAGGTCAGTATATCTAATTTAATTTATTACCCCACAGTTGGGCTCATAAAACTACCCTAGTCCTTATCTAATGAAACGAAATAATGTCCATTGGTTTCCGGCCAATGGTCTTTATCGAAACCAGGTGCTTTCTCCAGAAATGATTTATCAACATCCAACACAAAGTCCTGCTTATGCCTGTTTAGCTGCAGTGCTGTGAATGGAACAGCAAACAACTTTTCTCCAAGTCCCATAAAACCGCCAAATTCTATTATTATGCATTCAATTTTACCATATTGAACATTGAGCATAATATTCCTTATCTTTCCAATAGGCTCTCCTTTTGTATTCTCAACCTTATCGCCGATAAAAAAGTCGGAGTTAATAACCTCAATGGGAAATTGGCATGAGGTTCATCGACGTTTTTACCGAAGAGATTTTCTTTGTCCAAGTTAGTACTATCATAATCGTTTTAGTTAGGATGAATTCTATATTTTATGCAGCAAAGCTAAACAAGTCATGAGATCTATTAAATGATACGAATCAGCGTTACCAACGCTTTCCATCAGTAAATGCCTGTCGTTTAGAAAATATGATATGTATCATTTATTTACCCTATTTCTGTCATTTTCTTCCTGTCAGACTTAGTATACTTTTGAAAACAACAATGTATCACTTATGAAAACGCTGGACACTGTACACCATCATCATATAGAATTATCGTCTGAGATTCTGTTCTTAAAGAAAGAAATTGA
>JACMQM010000106.1 GCA_014376985.1 Cytophagaceae bacterium
AAGTTTTGTGAGTACGATCTGGTACTGACGTCTTACGGTACGGTACGCATGGACATAGAAATTTTAAAACAAGTATTCTTCCACTACGTCATTTTGGATGAATCACAAGTCATTAAAAATCCGGATTCCATCATTGCGAAATCGGTTACCGAATTGAGAAGCAAACACCGCTTGATCCTTACCGGTACACCGATTGAAAATTCTACGCTGGATCTCTGGTCTCAAATGTCATTTGTCAATCCGGGATTGCTGGGCACGCAGCGTTTCTTCAAGAATGAATTTTTGAATCCGATAGAGAAGAAGCACGATGAACTCAAAACGAAAAAATTATACGCACTGATCAAGCCGTTTGTTTTGCGTAGACAAAAATCGCAAGTGGTAAAAGACTTGCCGGATAAAATTGAAAACATTCAGTACTGCTCAATGACAGAAGAGCAGGAAAAAGAATACGAAAAAGTAAAATCAAATTACCGCAATTTGATTCTGGATTCTATCGAGCAAAAAGGTGTCGGTGCTTCTCAGATCCTGTTGTTGCAAGGATTGACACGCCTTCGTCAAATTGCTAATCACCCTATTCTGGCAGAAAGTGAGTATCAGGATGGCTCCGGAAAAATGGAAGATGTCGTGCACATGTTGGAAAGAGCCTTGGCAGAGAATCATAAAATTTTGATCTTTAGTCAATTTGTCAAACACCTTCATTTGTACGCTGATTACTTGAAAGAGAAAAAAATTGATTTTGCCTACCTGGATGGTTCTACGAAGGAACGTCAGAAAGAAGTCGATAAATTTCAGGAGTCCGAAGAGAAAAGAATTTTCTTGATCTCTCTAAAAGCAGGTGGATTAGGCTTGAACCTGACCGCAGCGGATTATGTGTTCCTGTTGGATCCCTGGTGGAATCCCGCCATCGAAGCACAAGCTATCGACCGCGCCTACCGCATCGGACAGAAGAAAAATGTATTTACTTACAAGTTCATCACGAAGAATACGGTGGAAGAAAAAATTCTCGTGCTGCAGCAAAATAAATTGCGTTTAGCGCAAGAGTTGATTACAACGGAAGAAAGTTTTGTGAAGAATTTGAGTAGGGAGGATATTCAATCGATTTTTGAATAAAGTGAAGAGTCAGTAGTGAAGAGTCAAAAGTGAGCGAAATTTTTTCTTCACCCTTCACTACTCACTCTTCGCCTTCTTTATACCATCCCGCATACTTCACATAATTATTCGAGATGCGATCAATCTGGCCCTTGAGCAATTCTTCTCCGAGGACTTTTATTTTTTTGGCAGGCACACCAGCATATAAGCAACCAGATTCCAGTCGCGTGTTTTCAAGTACCACAGAACCTGCTGCCACCAATACATTGGGTTCGATGTGTGCATGGTCCATGACAATGGCTCCCATCCCAATTAGTACATTGTCTTCAATGGTACAACCGTGTACAATGGCATGATGACCGATGGAAACATTATTGCCAATAGTAAGCGGAGCTTTTTCAAAGGTACAGTGCAAACAAGCCCCATCCTGTACATTGACTTTATTGCCTATGCGAATGCTGTTCACATCACCACGGATTACTGCGTTGAACCAAATGCTGCAATCGTCTCCGGCAATGACATCGCCGATGACCGTGGCATTTTCTGAGAGGTAGATATTTTTGCCGAAAGAAGGGGTTTTGCCGAGAATCGTTTTTATGAGGGCCATAGGTTTAGTGGTCAGTTTTCAATGATCAGTAAATGTAATAAAATATTTTATAGATGGACAATGGATTAAAATGTCGGTAACTGGTGTATTAAAATCTTATCACTGACCGCTGACCGCTGACCACTTTTCATTAAATTGTACCAAATCTCCTAATACACTTATGTCAGAGAAAAAATTGTTTTTGTTGGATGCCATGGCGCTGATCTATCGGGCTCATTTCGCATTCAGTAAAGCGCCGCGAATCACTTCAAAGGGATTAAACACCAGCGCTGTGTTTGGTTTTGCCAACAGTTTGCTGGAGATTATAAAAAATGAAAAGCCGACGCACATAGGTGTAGCCTTCGATTTGCCAGGGCCGACCTTGCGTCATGAGCGCTATGCAGAGTACAAAGCCAACCGTCAGGAACAGCCGGAAGATATTTCAATAGCCATTCCTTTAGTGCGTCGTTTGTTAGAAGCCTTGTGTATCCCTATTTTGGAAATGCCCGGTTACGAAGCCGATGATTTGGTCGGAACATTAGCAAAGAAAGCGGCCCGCGAAGGATTTGATGTGTACATGATGACCATGGACAAGGATTACATGCAGTTGGTAGAAGAACATATTTTCCTGTATCGTCCGGCTTACATGGGCAATGGTGCGGAAGTATATGATATTCCTAAAGTATTAGAACGCTTCGGCATTGCCAATGTAGACCAGGTAAGAGATATACTGGGATTACAAGGTGATGCGGTAGATAACATACCAGGCATACCTGGTATTGGAGAAAAGACGGCACAAAAACTCATTGCACAATACGGATCAGTGGAGAATCTGATTGCCAATGCACACGAGTTAAAAGGAAAACAAAAAGAAAATGTGATAGCATTTGCAGAGCAAGGCTTGTTATCAAAAGAACTGGCAACCATTGAAATCAATGTGCCGGTAGCCTTTGATGAAAGCGCGTTATTGCAATGTGAACCCAAAAGAGAATTGTTGATTCCTTTATTGGAGGAGTTGGAATTCAAAAACCTCAGTAAACGTTTGTTGGGAGAGGAACTCCCAATCGTTACAGTTACAGCTTCCACTGCTAAATCTAAAAAGCCAAAAATTTCCGCTGAAGGCACACTTTCTTTATTTGGTGGAACAGCACCTGCTGAAACGATAGCAGTTGAAGGAGAAGCATTAGAACAAGCAGAGGAAACACAAAAAGATACTATTCATACACGGATCCACGATTACAGAACAGTAGACACGGATGAATTGATGCAGTCCCTGATGTCTTATTTGCTGCTGCAACAGGAAGTGTGTTTTGATACAGAAACTACGTCTCTGAATTCTAAAGATGCTGAACTGGTAGGTTTGTCTTTCTCTTACCTCGTAGGTGAAGCATTCTATGTTCCCGTGCCGGCGGACCGTACAGAAGCATTGAGAATTCTTGACCTGTTCAAACCATTTTTTGAAAAGGAATCGATCACAAAGATTGGCCAAAACATCAAGTACGATATTTTAGTTTTGAAGAATTATGGTATCGATGTTAAAGGACCATTGTTTGACACGATGATTGCGCATTACTTGCTGGAGCCCGACATGCGCCACAATATGGACATGCTATCTTCGGTTTATTTAAATTACAAACCGGTTTCCATTGAAGAACTCATCGGAAAGAAAGGAGTTTCGCAAGGCAATATGCGTGATGTTGCCATTGATAAGATCACCGCTTATGCGAGTGAAGATGCGGATGTGACCTTGCAGTTGAAACATTTCTTTGCTCCGATGTTGAAAACAGCGGAACAGGAAAAACTATTTAACGAAGTAGAGACACCCCTTTCGCAAGTATTGGCGGACATGGAGTTTGAAGGCGTAAAGATCGATTCTTCTGCTTTGAAAGATTATTCGCAAATACTGGCCGGTGAAATTGTAGAGCTGGAGAAAAGCATCTATGCTATAGCTGGGGTACAGTTTAACATTTCTTCTCCTAAACAATTAGGCGAAGTGTTGTTTGAAACCTTGAAGATCGATCCGGGAGCAAAGAAAACAAAAACCGGACAGTATGCGACAGGTGAAGAAGTGTTGTCTAAACTTTCCGAACATGCCATCGTCAACGACATCTTATCCTTCCGTGAATTACAAAAATTAAAATCTACCTATATCGATGCCTTGCCTCAGTTGATCCATCCATCTGACAACAGAGTGCATACGAGCTATAACCAGGCTGTTGCGGCAACAGGAAGATTGAGTTCTACGAATCCCAATTTGCAGAATATTCCGATCCGTACAGAAAGAGGAAAAGAAATTCGTAAAGCTTTCGTGAGCAAAGGCCCGGGTTGGAAATTATTATCTGCCGATTATTCGCAGATCGAATTGCGCATCATGGCAGACTTCAGTAAAGATGTAACAATGATCGAAGCGTTCTCCAAAGGAGAAGACATTCACAATGCCACCGCTTCAAAAGTATTTAGTGTTGCGAAAGAAGAAGTGACTTCTGATATGCGTCGCAAAGCGAAGATGGTCAACTTTGGTATCATCTATGGAATATCTGCGTTTGGTTTATCTCAACGTTTAAGTATTCCACGCAAGGAAGCAGCCGAGATCATCGATTCTTATTTCGAGCAATTTCCGGGTATTAAAAGCTACATGGACAGTTCCATTGTGAAAGCCAGAGAATACGAATATGTAGAAACCATTTTGGGGAGAAGACGCTATTTGCGTGACATCAATTCCCGCAATTTCACGCTTCGTGGCTTTGCCGAGCGAAATGCCATCAATGCACCGATCCAAGGATCAGCGGCCGATTTGATCAAGCTGGCCATGATCAATATCCAAAACTGGATCAAGTCAGAAAACCTACAATCCCGCATGACCATGCAGGTGCATGATGAATTGGTGTTTGATGTGAAGGAAGAAGAACTGGAGTTGGTGACCGAAAAGGTCAGAGACTTTATGCAAACTGCCATTCAATTGTCTGTTCCTTTGGAAGTTGGGATCGGCGTAGGCGATAATTGGCTGGAAGCACATTAACAGTGAACTGAGATCTGAAATCTGAGAACTGAATCATCAAGATCTACTCAGATTTCAGATCTCGGATTTCAGATTACAGTTTTTTTAAACTACATTTAACGGCTTAAAAATCACTAATAATCAATATCGATACACATCATGAGAGCAAAAATTGTTGCCGGTAACTGGAAAATGAATAAGACATTGGAAGAAGGATTGTCTCTTGCTTCTGAAGTAGTCAATATGGTCGCTGATGAAGTCACTGACGATGTAAAAGTAGTCTTGTG
>JACMQM010000107.1 GCA_014376985.1 Cytophagaceae bacterium
ACGTACTCTGCTGAAATTAAAAAAATGGTACTATCTTCTTCTTGCTTAATTTCCTTTGATGTGATAGCAGTCCGTACAGAAGTAAGACGAAGACGAGATATTCTTTTAAATAGTCTTGTAGGATATTTAATTCTACATCAGATTGACCTACTCTAATTATGTTTTGCACGCCGATATGCTTATCAGCCTGATGAATTATTAAATACCTAATATGACGGGATTATTGATTCACAGCACCCGCCGCCCACTCCAGCATGACACGTGATTTTGCGTACTTTGCCCGCATCTCATAAAGCTTGACCTGGCTGCTGATCAAGGCTGTTTCCCTTGCATTAATCAGAAACACAGAACTCTCTCCGTTCTCAAAACGCATTTGTTCTCCGACTCTGAGTGCTTCAGCATTTTTAACGAAGCTTTCCTGGAATCTCACCTGCTTTTCTGTCGCCAGCCATTCATTCGCTGACGCCTGTATGTTATTTTCAATTTCCCGGTTGGTCTGTTTAAGTTCATAACCGGCATCCTGAATTTTTAATTTCGTGAGTTGATATTTTCCCCTCTCATAACGCAAAAACAAAGGATAACTCAAGCTTGCACCAAACTTATAGTTATTGCTTAGATAAGAAGAATTTAGGGCTTCTCCGTTGACTGGAAAACCTGTCTGAAGTATGTTGTATTCAAGCAATACTTTAGGTTTAAATTTATCAGCCCTATACCTTCGCTCTACATCCAGTTGATTGATTTTTGCACGGAGTTTAAGAATATCCGGATGACTTGTTTTTGCCCGCTGGATCAGCGATTCGATAGTTTCTGCCGAAAGACCAGAAGGAGGGAACTCTTCAGAAGGTTTGATTTTACCAGTGATTTCTAAGGGTTGTCCATCTTCTGTCCAAAGGTAATTGGAAAGAATCAGAGAGGAATTTTGATATTCAAGTTCTGACAAAGCAAGCATAATCTGAAAGCTCTGCATTTGCATCGCAGCCTCTACTGTATCTATAGACGCAAGGTCACCGAGTTTAGCTCTTTCCTTTACTGCTTCGTAACGTGTGCTTGCCATCGTATAACCTTTTCTATACAGTACAAGTTTGTTGTAATAAAACATCCAGTCCCAGTAGTCTTTTGCTGCCTGAAGAAGAAGTTTGTTGATGACTTTTATCCTTTCTGCTTCTGCTATTACTGGAAGTTGCTGTGCCTGTCTTAACTGGGATCTTCTCTCGTCGATTATAAGACCCTGACCTATCGGTAAAGAAAGACCAAGATAAGCCAGACCTTGCGATGGCGTTACATGTTCGTTACTGACAAAACCACCTGTGTTTTTTTCATAACCGGCTTTAATATCAATACCCGCCCATGTAGGAATTTTGAGGTAGCTATCCCAGAGTGTGTAGTATTCTTTTGATTGAAATTGTTTTTGTGACAAATCAGAATTAATCTTTGGATCAAATGCTCCTCTGATTGTTCTGATTTCCTGTCTGGCGCTCTCAGTCAAGAGCGAAGCTTGCTGAGCTATCGGATGATTTTTCAATACAAGATCAAAAAAGTCTTCGCAGGAGAAAACCTTTATACTATCCTGTGCTTTTACCTGAAAGCCACAAATGATACATGTCAAAAGAAATAAAGTCCTTTTCAGCATTTTTGATTATTGTTCACTGTAAGAAGATTCTTTTTCATTCGTTTTTTTATTGTTTTTATTCTGGATATTTCCAGTGTAATCTGGTGGGAATCCATTCATCTGTCTCCAGATCTCATAATAGATAGGAACGTCCTTCAGCATGGCCCAGCCCAACGTACCTGTACCTACACGCAATGCTTTCGGCCAGGGATCTTCTTCTTTATCGGGTACTACAAGTATCCTGTAGTTTCCGTCGGTATCAATGTTGTCAATTACAGCAACCTTTCCCCCGAAAGTCCCGAAGCCTACATCCGGCCATCCTGAAAAGACCAACGCCGGCCATCCGTCAAACTGAAGCCTGATTTTACTACCGATCTTTAATAAAGGGACATCCATTGGTTTAATGTACAGCTCAACCGCGAGGTTAGGATTTAATGCCATGATGGTTACAACCGGTTCGCCTTCCTTAATGGTTTCACCAATACCTTCCTTTTGTGCCTTGATCACATAACCATCCTGCGGAGCCGTGATGTAATAGAACGTATTCCTGATTTTAACATTGGAATATTCATTTCTCATTTTTGAAATATCAGCTTCCGAATTGTAGATGTAAGACATTGTACTATTCAATTCTGATTCTGCTTTAGCGATCTTATCCAGGTATTCAGCTTTCAGTGAGAAGAGTTCAATTCGTGCGTTTGACAATTCATTCTTGCTTGCATTAAACTTATTTTCAGTGCTTACCGCTTTAGCCGTCGTTTCCTGAAGTTTAAGTTTTCTTTGTTCGAGTTCTGTGAGTGACTTCAATCCCTGGTCATAGAGTTTTTGTTGTCTGTCAAACTGATCTTTGGATATTTTATTTTCAATTTTTATTGCAACCATATCCATACTGTCACTTTGCACTTTTAATCCGGCCTGCACCACTTTATTGCGTGCTTTGCTCAAGCTGTATTCTAGGCCAGATGTCAGGGCGTTGATTTGCTTGTTCAGAGATTGAGCTTTTTTTCTGGAAGCCTGAAGAGCATCCGATTTGGAATGGATCTGATCATCCATTCTTGAAAGAAGGTTCGGATCAAAGTATTTGTCTTTTATCTCGGAGAGCCGAACAATCGTGTCGCCTTTTTTTATTTGCTGACCTTCTCTGACGTGCCATTTTTCTATTCTTCCTGCAATGGTAGATTGAATGGTTTGCGGACGGTCGCCGGGATTGAGTGAGTTCAGTTTTCCTCTGGAAGAAATATTTTGTGTCCAGGGAAGAAAAAGAATGAGTATAAGAAGCATGAACAAGCTACCACACCACCAGGCCAGCTTGTGTGCCAGATGAGGTGTGCGCACAAGCTTGATGGCTTGCAGCTTTTCATATTGTTCTGTTGGTATAGAATTCTCAAACATATGCGTTAAATCAGATCGTTAAAATGCAGGTCTTTCTTGATCTCTTCGTAATTGCCGTTGAAGACAATACTGCCTTCTTTCATGATTACCGTTCGGTTACAAAGTCGCATGATTTCCTGGTCGTTTGATATCACAATCAATGTCCATTTATGTTCCTCGCCTGAAAGCACATCAAGCAACCTCAGTTTGGTCTGTTTTTCCAGACCAAGCATGAAATCTTCGAGAATGAGAAGTTTGGGTTTATTGGCAATGCTTCGGGCAAGTATAATTTTTCTCGCTACACTTTCAGAGATTCCTAATTTACCATTGACAAGATGTGTATGCAGGCCATCAGGCAGTGACTGCACGAAATGATCGAGGCCTACACATTCAATCGCCCACAGAATATCTTCAAGGTAGATGTTTTGGCGGCCCAGTGTAATATTTTCAACCAACGTTCCATCAAATAAATCTTCCTGAGATACATTGTCGCCGATCATGCTGATCAGGCTATTCTTATTTATGTTGCGTAAAGAAATGTTATTGAATGTTATTACGCCTTCATACGAGGTGAGGAAGCCAAGTATAATGTTTACCAACGTTGTTTTGCCTGAACTGCTGTAGCCCGACAGACAGATCCGTTCTGAGGCTTGCACGTCAAGGTTAATGCCTTTCAATATATAACCTGGCTCTGCCGGATATTTGTAAGTCAGATCTTTTATTTTGAGAGCAAGTCCTTTTTCAGAAACGCTACGATGAATGTTTGTACCTGAAGGTACCTCAATTGGAAGATCTGTAACTGTGCCTATTTTTTCTATGCTTGTCAGCACATCGTACACAGTATCCAGTTGAATAATGATTTTTTCAACGGCATTCATAATAAGAATGATGATGATTTCGGATGCCACAAACTGACCGATGTTGATTTGCTTTTCTATGAGCAATACACAACCGAGAATCAGGAGGCCTCCTGTAATCAGTGTTTTAAAACCTATAAAGCTAAGGTATTGTATGACGAGTATTTTAAAATGACTTTTCCGGGCATTCAAATAGTTACTGACATAGTAATCTGTTTTCTCCATGGGAAGATTGGAATAGCCTGCCAGTTTAAAGGTGCTGATGGATCGTGCAATTTCTTCCAGCCAGTTTGCAAGCATGTATTTATACTTTGATTCTTTAAGACTTGTCTTTAATCCTTTAGGTCCGGTGATGCGAAGGATCAGGGTTAATATAATTACTAAAAACAAACCGAAGAATATAAACGATGAATGATAGAGAGATAGTAATACCAGACCCAGTATGATCTGCAATAATGCAGCGGAAAATTCAATCAGTATTTTAGCCAATCCTTTCTGAAGCGTTATGATATCAAAGAAACGATTCATCAGCTCCGGCGGATAATACTTTAAGACGGATTCAATCTTGATCTTCGGAATTCTAAAAGCAAACTCAAAGGCTGTTTTCGTAAATATGCGCTGTTGTATATGTTCAACGAGCCACAATTGCATGACTTGCAAACCTCCGACAATTAGTATTCCTAAAATGATCAATGAAATAAGCACAACGACTGAAGTGGATATTTCACCGCTGGAAATAAATCCGATAATGCTTTGAACCCCCAGAGGCAGGGATAATCCTATTATCCCTGAAATGATCGCGTAAATGTAGATATATCCTATTTCTTGTTTTTCCGAACGCAATACACGAAAGAGTCTCGCGAATGTGCTTAACTTATTTGTAGATGAATCATTTTTTTCTAATTGATCTGCCGAAAATATAGGTTTATTAGGAAAGCAGGTGATGATTAATATTTTCTCAGCTTCTTCAGTACGATTAAATATGTTCTTGCCAGCCACAAAAAAATTTGTTTGAGAAGGATCAAGTAAGTTTTTTGTAAGCGTCCCACTTTCAGGATCAAAAGTATACTGGTAATAGGTTTGATTGTCTTTATACAGAATAACTGGATTGATCTTGTCCTGGTTTTCCGCAAATAACAAGATAGGAAAATGAAGATCTTTTATTAAATCTTTCACTTCTTCTGATGTCATCCAATTCTTGAAATAAGCCAGTTGATTTGCAGCTCCCGTCTCTAAAAGCTGATTGAGGAAATCATCCGGAGAGAGTTCCTGCCTGTCATGAATAGAAGCTATTTGTATATCTCTTTCAATTCTATGAAAGGGAAGCTTATACAGCACATGAAAGAGCTCGTGTATGAATGATAATTTCGATGTGTTCATTGATAAATCAATTGGTTTGTATAGCAGAGAAAATCAAATGTTCTAAGTACTCTTCCAGTTGGCTGTAATCATTGTTCTTTATTTTAATATCGGTTAGTGAGGGCAGATGAAAGGCAAAGAATACCTGGTCGTGTGAAGCTTCAATGATAGTGCTGACCAATGTGTGCGAGTATTTATAAGTAGGGTTAATTTCAAGAACGATTTCAGCTATCTTTTTGCATAGCTTTTTATATTCTCTGTAGAGCCCTTCCTGGTTCGCAGCATCTACTTCCTTTGTTAAATAGGCCTTAGAAGATTCTACAACCACTATTCTGTGCAGTGCACTTTCATCTATTGATGTTTCCGGATCGTTTACCTGTGCTTCAGAAAGCACTTTTACCACAATGCGCAAGCGTTCTCCCGCACTTTTGATATTATTAGTTTTGAATCCAATCTGGTAATCAAGCCATACCCAATACCATGAAATCAGGTAAATCAGTAATTTATGTTTGTTCTCAAAGTACCTGTAAATAGAGGCTTCCGTCGATTCCATGGCGACCGCAAGCTTTTTGAAAGTGAAATTTTCAAATCCTAATTCATCGATTGTAGAAATGCTTTGAACAATAATCCTTCTTCCAAGCTCTGTTTCATCTGGATTCCTAAGGTATAATTTTTCATTCAAAATAATTCTAATAGACGTGCTCATAGTTCGTATATTTTTATTGTATCGAAATTTAATTTATCTATAATAGTTTAACTTTTATGAGTAGAATTTTCGATGTTATTGCGTATTGTGTGTGTTACTTCCATAATAGCTCTATAATGTTATAGTAAAGCGGTATTCCAATGATGATATTGAAGGGAAATGTCACACCCAAAGCCATAGGAATGAGCAATCCCATATTAGCCTGCGGTACCGCAGCGCTCATCGCTGCGGGCACCGCTATGTAAGAAGCACTTCCGCAAAGAATGGTAAAGAGCAGTGCATCACCGGTTGTTAGATGAAGGGCATAGGAAAATCCTATGCCACCTAAAGCGCATACTAAAGGAAAAAGTATAGCGAACAGGAACAGGAACAAACCTGATTTTTTTAAGTCAGATAATTTTTCTCCGGCAATCAATCCCATATCCAAAAGATACAAGCATAGCATACCTTTGAAAATATCATTTACAAACGGTTTCAGATCTGATTTTCCCTGATCGCCCGCTATGTAACCGATCACTAAACTTCCCAGTAAAAGTAAGACAGATCCATTGGTAAGAGATTCACGGATCACATCCTTGATTTTGTGATTTTTTCCCGAAGTAATTTCGTCTTTATGTGCTTCGCTTTTGGTGGATGTTCTTATAAATATGAGGCCTGCGATGATAGCGGGAGATTCCATGAATGCCATGGCAGCTACCATGTAGCCGCCGAACGGAACATCTACAAGTTGAAGAAACGCTATGGAAGTTGCGAAAGTAACTGCGCTCACAGAGCCATAACTTGCAGCAATAGCTCCTGCATTGTAGTTATCCAGTTTTAATTGCAACAGCTTGAAAGCAAAATAGGGAACAACTAATGACATCACTAGACATGCTCCTAATATAGCAAGCACTTTGAAGTCAAGTCCGCTGTGCGACAGTTCCTGGCCTCCTTTAATCCCGATATCAAATAATAAATATAACGTCAGAAATTTTCCTACCCCTGCCGGAATTTTAAGATCAGATTTCAGCATAACCGCCATAACTCCCAGAAAGAAGAACAAGATAGGCGGACTTAAGAAGTTCTTGGCAACAAGTGAAAATTCCATTTTTTGAAAAGGGTTTAGATCCGGAATCAAAAATATTAAAACTTTTCGTAATAGTATTGCTATTATTTAAAAAAGTTATAATATTTACATCAAATAGTAACAATTTTATATTATAACTGTTATTAAGTCATAAATGGCATTGTAAAATACAATTATGAATTTTAGGGTAGTAATACTATTATTCTTGATTGCTTTTCACTCCTTGGGAGCTGGAAGTATATTCTATAATGGGGTACTTTCACTTAGTCAGGAAATAGAAGTTGTGCTTCCGGTTGAAGGGGAATATGTTTATACCGAAATCGAATCTTTAATAAGTAATCCTCAGTTTTCAGAGAAGTTTTTTAAACCAGTATCTTTTGACAGTTGCATCACTTTATGTGAAAAGAGCTGTATTGTTTTTTATCCATCACATTTATTCATACGCTATCATAAGCTTGTGATTTAGAATTTAAAGTCAGACTAATTTTTCTATACAGTTTAACATTTAATTTTTAAAGTTTTAAAGCTATGAAAACATTCTTAGATGAATGTGTATGGATAGTCCTTGGCGGATACTTATTGATCATATTGCTCGCCGGCACTTTAATCGGCAATCCGATGTATCATGCTTATTTTGATATGTTGCGGGGATCTTCAGAACAGCTGCGTAGCTTACCTTCTAAGGAATATCCAATTTACAGTGTATTGTTAAGCCGGGCACGTGATGTCACTGTAAGTGTATACAAACAGGATATACCATCAGGTTTCGTCAGACAAATTCATCACGATGCAACGCGTTTGTTTTCATCGGATGAATGGAAACCGGAATGTGTTGATCTACTCCTTGCCGCTATTCGATCATCACAGCGAAGGACGAGTGGCAATAAAAATATCCCATTTACATTCTAAAGGCTAATTTTTAAGGATACAGCTATGTTAGCTTATAGTAAGATGATCCTTGAAAAAGTAAGCTTCGATGCATTGCTTTTCAGAAAAGAAATGCGGAAGCTCAAGCGATGGATGCATGCCAGGGACGGAAAGGAGAGGGATCGGCGGTGCAAAGAGAAATACCATAGTTTTCTCTTTCACTACAATCTAATTAGTAAATACTAAACACATCCGGCAGAGCAATCTCCCGAATTAAACGCTACTACTATGAAAACTATAAAATATATTCTGATCTTTTTGTTATGGAATATTTGTACTTCTTTAAAAGCACAGACAGATGCTGAAATTTATTTTGGAAAGCCATGGAGCTTGCACATAATCATGAATACCGAAGTGCTATAGTTGAGTTGCATTTTGTGATTCAATCGGACGCTTCTTCTTATGTGAAGGCATATACTGAACGCACCCGGCTTAAGATTTTGCTCGGCGAATATACACTAGCATCTCAAGACTACTAGATGTAGGAGCTAATCTGATCAATGTGCCCCTGGATTTCAGAAAAAACAGAGAGATGATCTCACACAATAGCGCAAGTGGTAGATTGCCATTGCATCCGGTTTTTTTACTTACAGGACAGTAAAACGTACTTACAAAAGGTAAATAGAGAGTGAACATAGGTACTCAAACGGGTGTCAACATCGCGAAGAAGTCAGCTGATTTGCGTTTACTATATTTTCACTATAGGCTTGTTTCCTTTCAGGTTACGAAAAAAGGCAAGGTGATGTTCGGGCTTTATTATGTAAATAAGTACCTGGCGGGTAAGGATCAGGCCGGGATAATGGCAGGATTTGAAATGCCTCTAACAAAAAGATTTTACTTCTTGGGTGATTTTATATCTGGTAATAATGCTCAATCGTCAACGGTGCTTGGGGCGATGTATTGCATAAGTAAAAAAGTTCAGTTGTGTGCGGGTTACCTGCTTCCATTCCCAAATCAAAACAATAAATCGGGAATTGTTCTCGAATTAAATATTTTAGGTTACAACTATTTTTAAACAACGAAGAGTATGAAACTATCAGCATTCCAATCTTTGAAAATAGGGTTCAGTGCCGCAATCATAGTATTGTTGCTTTCCCTTGTATTGAATTATAAATTGTCACTGGAACTTCAGGACAATGTGACGCAAACGGAAAAGCGTTATACCGTGATTCATGAGATGGATAAAGTTTTATATATGCAGTCTTTTTGTGAAGGCGATGTCAGAGGGTTCTTAGTAACCCGAGATAACCATTTCGTGACCGAGTATTATAAGAATAAAAAAATTCTGATGGAGCAATTACACAGGTTGAATCAGATGCAGTATTCTACGAGATTAATCGAGTATAACGATTTAGTCAAAGCCAGAATAAAAGTGATGGATGATAAGCTCAATCTGGCTTCATCCGGAAAGGTTGTTGAAGGTGATTTCAGCATGCTGGTTAATAAAGGCAGAGTGCTTACGGATTCGATTGTTGGTTTAAAAAACACTTTAGAAAGTTATGAAATGAAACTACTGTCAGAAAGGGCCGCGGAAGTCACTTCAGAATTGAATAATATGAAATATGTACTGCTATTTTGTGCATTAGCTGCAGTTGCTATGGGCCTGTTTACAGTAGGGATTATGAAAAAATATGTTCAGGAGAAACAAAAGCGCTTGGATGAGCTGCAAGAATTGGATAAAAATAAGAACAAGTTTTTCTCCATCATAAGCCATGATTTGCGTGCACCGGTTTATCGGTTGGTTCAGCTGACGAAAATGATGTCGGATTCTTATAAGATGAACAGCAAGGAGGATTTATCAGATATGATTTCTTTATCTCGTTCTTCTTCTATACGCATAAAAGGACTTCTGGACAATCTATTGACATGGGGTAAAATACAAATGGAGCGGATTGAATTTAATCCTGAGGAAGTACATGTATTTCATACAGTAGAGAAAGTAATCAGTGATTTAAAGGATGTATCACGTTCTAAAAGAATAGAGCTTGTTAACAGTGTTGCCAAGGAGCCCTCTGTGTATGCAGATTCAAACATGTTAAAAATGGTTCTAAGAAACTTGATTCACAATGCGGTCAAATACAGTAATCCTAATTCCGAGGTAATCATTAGCACGATTGTTATGAACGGGCAGGTAGAAATTTTGGTAAGAGATTTCGGCATAGGTATGGAAAAAGAGTTTATAGATCAGCTAATGAAAATGGAATCTGTTTATTCGCGCTCGGGAACGGCAAGCGAAGAAGGAAGTGGCCTCGCATTAATTATATGCAAAGAGTTTATTGAAAAAAATAATGGAGTCTTATCGATAAGCAGCCAACCAGGTGTGGGAACAATTGCTTCCGTAACGTTTTCATCTTATACTTTCAAGACTTTACTTCAGTATGACCATTCCTAGACGACAGTTCTCTATCATCAGGATTAATTGAAAGCGTTTTATATAACATCACCGAGTTTGGAATACTAATTAGAGAGCCGTCAGCAGATCTGAGATAAACAAAGAAATAGGTAATATCTTCTACTGTGCCTTCAGTTTGATAATCTTTGTCTAATACTCTGATTTGCTGGCCAAGCTTAATGGGATGGTTGAAGAATAGAATTAAGCTGGAGGTCACATTTGATAGTAGCGACCACTGTGCAAAAAAAGCGATTCCCAATACAGTCACAATTGACGAAATGAACAACACAAGTTCTTTCTGATCTACTCCCCAAATGGCGATGAGTAAAATGAGTCCAGAAGCGAAAATAAGAAAGTGGATGAGTTTTGTTGTCATTTTAATCCGTTGAAACCCGAATTCAAAATGAGTAAGCGTACGTCTTACTGCCTTTTGCGTTATAAAATAAACGACAGATGATATTAATAACACCGAGATGGATTCCAAGAGTTGTATGTTCATAATAGTTTCATAATTATTATCGAGGCAATTTTTTTAATAGTATGCTTTTATGAAATAAAGTACTTCATTTTTTTTATTCCGTCTGATCGCTTAATTTAGCTTTTGCTAATGTAAGATCAGATAGCCAAAATACATCTCAATGGTGATGATAAGAAATTTTATTTTTCTTTATTTTTTATTTTCAAGTTCCTATTTATACAGTCAGGTTTATAAAGAAGAAGGCCATAACCGTTATACTTTTGCACAAACCACCATTGGGTACGACCTTGATTTTACTCCCTCTGCAGGCAGTTCATATTTTTTGAATGATCAGGGTGAATTGGAGAAGTTCTATTTTCGCAATAAAGTCACACCTGTCATTACCATCACAGGACTTCATTTCTGGGGGCATGCAGAATTTTTTACAGGATTTTCATTATTAAATTTTCATTTTGGAAAGGCTTCTGCCGATTATCTTTTCACACGCTCAGCCGGAACAGGCGCTAAATATTTTCCCTGGGCAATAACATCAGGCGGTTTTCGCCCTTACATAGGTATGTCAATAGCCGGCTTCAAATATAAGCAGGGTGAGGCTGCAGTATTAGGAAGGGTAGAATACCCCTTGCTGTTGGGCCTTACTTATTCCTTCAAGAGAGGCATGTTTGAGTTGGGCTGTATGTATTATTACTCCAATGATTATAACTATTACATTTCACGCAATGAGCAGGTAACATTGAGTACGCCCCCGCTTTCTATTAACGTTGACTTCAAATACTACATTGATTTTTCAATGGCCTCTTATCGTAAAGATCTTAACGGAGAAAACAAAAGGATTCTTGAGTCACTTACAAAAAGAAAAAGATTGAGTAGTATTTTCATAGCAGCTGGACCTGCCTATGCATTTATTATTGGCAATTCTAACTATAACCGTGATCAGCGTCCTTACCTTGATGATTACAAGATCACTTCTATATTTCCTGATTTTGGTCTTGGGTATTACAATTATAAATGGGATGCTGCTGTAAATCTATCCTCCAGATTTTATACGGCTTCATTAAGCGGTAACGGCGTTAAGCAAACGATTAAAAGAACTTCCTTCGGTTTGGAAATGTATAAGTTTTTCGGCGACTACCATGGATTTGTTCCGTTTATAGGACCGGTATTTTCCTTGGAAAACTTATCGGCTGTAGAAGAGGAGAACAATGTCGAAGTATTCCGCGCAAGCCGTTCTTTTGTATCAGCCGGTATTATTGCCGGGTGGGATATAAGACCCACACGAACCGATTGGTGGGGCGTGCGGACTAACATCCGCTATTATCCCCAACTCTCACTCGGAGTTAAAGATGGGCTTAGTCTTGACCTGCAGCAAATCGAATTGAATTTTCTGCAGTTAATTATTTATCCCAACAGATTCAATCCACATGGAAAATAGATTCAGATACAGTAAGCGGTTTGTAATGTATAGCTTACTGCCGATAACCTTCTTCTTCAATACGCTGTATGCTCAAAAAGTGGACTTCAAATACAATGAACATTTATGGAAGGAAATTACGTTGGCCCAACAACATGCTGTTCCTGAAATTTCCGATACCATGCTGGTCATATGTACAGTGCGAGTTTTTGATTCATTAGCTGTCAGAATTTTTAGCGATAAGGTCAATACAGACAATTGTATAAATTACCTGCTGGCTGTACGGAAAAATGATCACTGGACATTGTACAGAAAGAATTCACTTGACGAAGCAGCTTCGTTTTTAAAAAGTAATAAAGATGTTGTTTTTTATATTGAAGGGATGGGCAAAACTTTTACTACAAATTTATATAGAGGAGCAGGGCTTACCGTTCAATACGATGTCAATACTATTCTATTTGATTATCCCAGTGCTGATCCTGCTTATGGGTTACTTCATAATTTCAGATTTGCACGAAAAAATTCTTCTGCTGTTTATAAGCAATATGCAATTTGGTTAAGGACAATTCAGAAAAGTAAAAAAGATCATATGCCATGGATACACACTGGAAATAATACCACACTGTTTCATCACAGCATGGGCAATCGTATGTTAGAAAAGGCTATCACATCTGGATCGTTGAGTGACATGCATGATCCTCTTGTCCATACATTAGTATTGAATGCCTCCTGCGTTCGTAGTAAAAATCATAACCAATGGATTAGCAAGATAAATTTTGCAGATGAGGTCATCGTAACTTATAATAAGCAAGACAGGCAGTTGAAAGGAGCAGGCATTTATACTTTCTGCCATCAGTTAGGATGCTCTCCTTACTTACCGATTGCTTCCAATATAAAGTATTTAGACCTAAATAAAATAGCAGGCAAACAGCACAACTTGTTTTTAAACAGGCCTGGAACTGTGGGAATTCCTTTAACGCTTCATCAATTCTACCGTGACGTTTTTCATAATCCTTCAATCGATTGGTTAAATAAAGATATATTTTATTTGACCAATAAATTTGCAGGTTATGGATTACAATAGTGTTAAGCAATTATCTTTCTTTCTCAAATTGTAACCTTTGTCCTTTTATTGCTCCAAAGAAATTTCCTTCGTGATACACTGGTATTCCATTTACGAAAGTTGTTACCACATGGCTTTTAAAAGGGTAATCGTCAAAAAGCGACCAACCGCATTGGTAAAAAGATTTTCTTTTTCCTCTCATACCCTTTTTTAAATCGATCAATACTAAATCAGCGAAATATCCTTCACGGATGTAGCCTCTTTCTTTTATCCTGTATATTTCTGCTACGTTGTGACTACTTTTCTGAACAATGTCTTCCAGGCTTATTTCGCCCTTATGGTAAAGCTCAAGAAGCAAAAGCAGGCACTCCTGAACAATGGGGGCTCCTGATTTAACCTGAAAATAATCTCCGAACTTCTCGTTCAGTAAATGAGGAGCATGATCGGTAGCAATGGTATCAAGTTTTCCAGACTTTAAAGCCATAATCAGCCCCCTCCTGTCTGACTCTTTTTTAATGGAAGGATTCCATTTTATTTCATGTCCATATTTTTCATAATCATTTTCGGAAAACCAGAGATGATGGATACAGGCTTCACCAGTGATGCGTTTATTGCGTAGAAATTCTTCTTGGTTAAGAAGATTGGCTTCCGCCAGAGTTGAAACGTGAAGCACATGAAAGCGGGTGTTGTGTTTCTTGGCAATGTTAACCACTCTCTTCGTAGCCTCTAAGCAGGCTAAAGCGCTTCTTATTTTAGCATGTGCTTCCGGTGGTATGGAAGATTTCCATGTCCGGTAAGCCGCTTCGTTCTTCTTTATGATCTGATCGTCTTCGCAGTGAAGTGCAATCAATGCATCGGATCTTGAAAATAATTTTTCCAGGTAATCCGGATAATTGGCAAGTATTCCTTCCTCGTCATTAAAATAAAGACCATCATCGCTTAGTCCGCAAACCGTCTCGTTATCGAGCTTTAATGCTTCTTCGAGGTTATGTTTTGTCAGGCCGAAAAAGAAAGAATAATTGGCAAATGATTGCTGGGAAGCAAGACTGAATTTCTGTTCCATCAATTCCATGGTAGTGGTACTAGGCACTGTGTTCGGCATGTCCATAAACGAAGTGATACCGCCTGCTACAGCAGCTTTTGATTCGCTGTTTAATGTTCCTTTAGTTATCAAGCCGGGTTCCCTGAAGTGAACCTGAGCATCAATAAGGCCGGGAATCAGAAATAATCCAAGTCCATCAATAGTCATCATGGCTTGTTTTTCTAACGCAATGAAAGAACTTATTTTTTCAATACGACCGTTACGAATCAATACATCTAGGACTTTGATGTGACCTTCATTGACCACAAAGACATTTTTTATAAGAATGGTTTGCATAGTTTTACGGGTTACAGTGATCGCAGTACAGAGGTTCTTCTTTTTCGCCATAAGGGTAAGGTTTTACCTTCGTCCATCCACATGACTGACAATGGTATTCATACGCCAGTGTTGATCGCGTGGGAAGTCCGCATAATTTACAAATCAGGCCCTTTATGGAGTTGGTAATACAAAAGCCGGGAGTGGCGCATTGGGGACATAGAGAAATAATTTTCTCGATTAATTTCTGTGCAGATTTTTTTATCACCTGCATGCGCATTGGATTATGCATGGCTCGCATATCTGTTTCTACGAATGCCTTCCCATACCATGAATGGAAATTTTTGTAATGAGTAAAAAGCGCTGCTTTTGTACTTATCCCTTTGACAATATCAGTCGCGTCATCACAATGGCTCCTCATGATTAGTGCATGTGAAGGAAACTTGCATAGCCGCGAGAATTCAGAAAGTTCTTCTAAACTATAAATATATTTACCGTTAAAATTTGTTTGAGTGCTGATCTCACAGTGGCTGATTGTGATGTTGTTTTTTTTGTCCATGAAAAGTAACACTTCTTCGTCAGCTTTGCAGAAGATATTGTAAGGATGCATACCGAAAGACCCTTCACTGGATATTACCAATTCACACTTGTATTGTTCCAAAGCGGAAAGACATTTATTCTTCGCTGTTTCGAGAGGGGAGTCTGTTCTTTCTTTTTCACCTGAGAATGTTCCAAAAATATCCGTATTAAAGTTCTCGGAAACTATACATTGTACTTTAAGATGCTTTTCAAACAGTGGAAGCAGAACCTGTTCTTTTTTATGTTTGGTTGCGATAAGTAGCGTTCTGTTTTTGAATAATGTATTATTTTCCTGATTCATGATGATAGAAGGATCAGATATAGTATTTACCCTAATATATAATAGCAGTCATTGTTGTGTAAGATGCTAATGCTCTCTTTGAAGCATTAGCATCTAGTCATTTTCATTAATTTGGTTTTTCTGTGAGACTTACATGAATATCACTTGAAATGTTGAGGTAATCCTCATTCGTTTTTGCAAGGTTAATGACCGAGAATATTTCATTTAATGATTTAGTTAGTTCAATGATTCTCTGCTCATGAAAACTCGTGTCGCCCCCCGTTCTTTCTCTTATGCTTAATGATGAGATAGAGTGAAACTGCATTTTATTGTAAAATAAACTGCTTATGATTTCACGGGCTTCATCAGGGTGAAAGCAGCCTTTAATTAAAGGCTGCTTTTCAATTGTTTTTTTATCCCCCATCTTATACACTGATTTCACTATGTAGTGAGATGTATGGACTGTCATACTTTTCTATATGAATGCGGGCTTCATATAAATTTTTTTGCAGTTCTTTGATCCGGCTTTCACGCATTTTGATGTCTTCTTCGTTATCAGAACTTTTTATTTTATCTTCCTGAAATTTTATTTTAACATCAAAGAGCTTGGTTAGAAGATTGAGTGATTCCTGTTTGGAGTAGGTTCCTTTTAATAGTTGTAAGTTCATGACGTGCAGTTTTGGTTAGAGCTTATTGTTTAGTATTATTGACCTTGGCCCAGAGAAAACCCTGGCTTGCCATCGAAGGTGTAAAGGTTTTCTGTTTTGATAATATCTATTTGTTGATCTGCTGCTCTCATCAGGAGTTGTATGATGTCTGTGTTTTTCATCTGTTTTCCTTCTGCTGGTTTGAAGCGGCATCTCCAGTGATCTGTGCAGAATGTTTCGCGGAAACCTTCCGGCCATACTTTGATGCCTCTGTTTGTGATCATGCTGAGTTGCATCGACTCATGTTTCAGTAGTTTCATTTTGACCGCCAGCGTTTCTGCCTCTTCACCGCTCCAGTGTACGAAAAGATCTACCCCTACTATCTCTTTTACAGCTGGTGCCTTTCTAACGTATTTTGGCAGTTGCAGGACTTTGTTGCTTTCATAATTGACAACTTTGAGTTTTTGAGGCAACTGATTCAAATTAGCTATTACCGCCTCTGCAAATTCGCTTGTCCCTACTTTTTTATGGCTGTTGGTTTCGTCGTAGATGTCGTAGGTATGTATTCCGTCTTCTATTGTTTTCAGCCAGGCATTCTGAACTTTTGAGGCGACATCCGACTGACCGATATGATTCAGCATCAGTACAGCCCCTTGAAGAAGTCCTGATGGGTTAGCGAGGTTTTGTCCGGCTCTTCTTGGAGCTGATCCGTGTATCGCTTCGAACATGGCGCATTCCTCGCCGATATTCGATGAACCTGCAAGGCCCACTGACCCAGCTATCTGAGCGGCTACATCGGAAATGATGTCTCCATAAAGATTAAGTGTCACAATCACATCAAAGACCTCCGGGCTGTCAGCCAGCTTCGCTGCACCTATATCTATGATCCAGTGCTCATTTTCAATGTCTGGATATTCTTTGGCTATCTCATCGAACACTTGGTGAAACAAACCGTCTGTCTGCTTCATGATATTGTCTTTGGTAAAGCAGGTCACTTTTTTGCGTTCATACTGTCTGGCATATTCGAAAGCATAGCGGACGATTTTTTCACACCCCGGACGACTGATAAGCTTTAGGCATTGCACTACTTCGTCCGTTTGCTGATGTTCTATCCCTCCGTAAAGGTCTTCTTCATTCTCCCGTATGATGACTACATCCATTTTAGGATGTTTAGTTTTTATGTAAGGAGAGAGGCTCATGCAGGGGCGTACGTTTGAGTAAAGCCCCAGGAACTTTCTTGTCGTTACGTTCAGGCTTTTATATCCTCCGCCCTGTGGGGTAGTGATAGGGGCCTTTAAGAAGACTTTGTTTTTTCTAATGATGTCCCAGGATTCTTTCGAGATTCCTGAGGTATTACCGGAGAGGTATACTTTTTCTCCGACTTCGATCTCATCAATTTCGATTTGGGCTCCGGCAGCCATAATGATTTTAAGCGTTGCGTCCATTATTTCAGGCCCGATTCCATCTCCTTTTGCAATTGTAATTTTGGTCATGTTGATAGGTTGATTAAGGTTTGTTTCTCCGCTTGTAAGATTCCTTGCGGCTGTTTGATGACACAATATTAAAGGATGGGAATCATAAATTTTTATTTATATTTGTTATACAATACATAAAATATATTTATGAATTACACTTTGCATCAATTGCAGATCTTTGTGAAGATTGTGCATACCAAGAGCATTACTAAAGCAGCAATAGAACTACATATGTCCCAACCTGCGGCCTCTATTCAATTGAAAAATTTTCAGGATCAGTTTGATGTTCCTTTGACTGAAGTGATAGGGCGTCAATTGTACGTTACTGATTTCGGACTTGAAATTTTTGAAATGAGCGAACGGATTTTAAATGAAGTTTATGCCATTAATTACAAGGCGATGGCATACAAAGGGCATCTGGCGGGTAGGTTAAAGGTATCAAGCGTTTCTACTGGTAAATATATCATCCCTTACTTTCTATCTGGATTTTTAAAAGAGCAGCCTGGTGTTGAATTATTGTTGGATGTAACCAATAAAAGTAAGGTTATGGAAAGCTTAGTAAAAAATGAAGTTGACTTTGCATTGGTCTCTGTTTTACCTGATAAGCTTCCTATAGATAAAGTTGAACTAATGAAAAATAGGCTTTACGTTGTTGGCAATTATGAGAAAAAATTTAGAAAAACTGCGTATGATAAAAATATATTTGAAGAATTGCCACTGATATTCAGAGAACAGGGTTCCGGTACAAGGTTAGTGATGGAGAAATTTATTGAAAAAAATAAATTGCCCATTAAAAAAACAATGGAGCTTACTTCTAACGAAGCCGTTAAGCAAGCCATTATAGCAGGACTGGGTTATTCAATAATGCCGCTTATAGGTATTAAGAATGAATTGAATAATAAAGATCTTCAGATCATACCTGTAAAAGGTTTTCCTATACAATCTATCTGGCATCTAATCTGGCTTAAAAATAGGAAGTTTTCTCCTGTAGCCTCTGAATTTCTTAAATACATACGGACTGAAAAAGAATCAATTATTGAGCACCGTTTTGATTGGTTTAATAAATATTAATTTTCTTACTGTGAGGAAAAAAGTTAATCCAATTATTTTTTAGAAGTTTCTAAAAAGTTTTTTTCAATGGTAAACGTTATGTTTTTTATCTTGACAGCGTTTGAAACGCTGCTATTTGTCCTTTAGAATTAGGATTATATTGAAAGTAGTTGGAAACTTTGGCACGCTTTCCGTCATCTATACAATTCTAAATTATAGTATATCTTAAGACCAATCTTCTCAATATTCATTCGGAGCGATACACTCTTTCCAATACTCCATGATTTTTTTTATGGTATGTTCAAGCTTTTCAAAGCTATTGGGTTTTACAAAAAATCCTTGAACAGACATCGCGTAAGCATCGGTAACAGATTCTTTGGTAGCGCTTGTGGTGAAGAATAAATAAGGTATGCATTTTACATGAAGAAGCAGATTGGTATGAACTTTGTCCCTCAATTCAAATCCATTGATTTTAGGCATATTGATATCCGATAGAATTAAGAATGGAATAACATCAGTCTTGTTAAGATATTCAAGCGCCGCATGACCATCGACGAAGAAAACAATTTCATTTTTATAGTTTAAACGCTTAAATATTTCAGCTAGCATTTCCTGATCATCTTGATCGTCTTCTATTACCACCACAGGTCCGTTTTTGTCCATAATTTTAGTGCCTTAAACTACTTTGAAATTATATTAGTGTTAATTTTTATTGATAAAAACTCCATTATTCTATAATGTTTAACGATTTATTAAGAATAACGGAATAATCTTTAGTCATCTGATGTATTACAATAATCTCTCCATCTATTTGGAAGTTGTGAGGCCTTCTTTTGAGAGAACATGGGCTATAACTAATGAATTTGAATGGGAATATATTTTAGATGCTAGATTAGTTAGCGTGTTTGTGGAAAGTATTGCTCAACATAAAAGAAGCTGTTTAATTGTTTTGATTGTAAATGCGATTGAAAAACATGTGGAGTAATTGTAATGTTACCGGCTGGAAAGAAAATCCTCCCAAAGCAATTCCAATTCCTGTTACGAACTTTGCCTTACTAATTATGACCATGGATTGAGGTATTGAAACCTGTTTGCTCATCAGACCCATGTTTAAAATATCCAGTGGAAGTATAGATTCTGTAATCGGATTCAGTAGCACATCAAATCAATCATTACACGCTCCGCTCATTACCTTTTCTGTTTGCATCGATAAAGGGTTCAGAAGAAATAGAACTGGAAGCAAAAATTTCGCGTGGTTCCGTGCCCACAAAGTAGACGAAGGCACGATCTCCAAGCTTTACTTTTTTATGACTAGCCCAGGTCCAGCTTTCTTCTGCTTTTTCACCTCGTTTCAACAGGTCGATTTGTTCGCCCGATTCGGGCCCACTAAATTAATTGGATTCCAAGAGAAGGGGAAAGTACTTTTAGTTGTAAGCATAATAGATAGAATGAACTAACGTCTTATCGCATTATTTTTTTAAAAGGATTAAGAAATAATATTTTATAAAGAAGAATAGATCTGCTATTACAGTTAGATTATCCGTTATGTTGAACAAGCCCCAACTCATCGACCTCAGCCATACCATCGAAAATGGTCTCATCACTTACAAAGATCTGCCGGCCCCGGTGATATGTGATTTCCTCAGTAGAGAAATATCGAAGGATATTTATAAAGAAGGCACTACTTTTCAGATCGGTAAAATAGAAATGGTCACGAACACGTGAACATATATCGATTGTCCTTTTCACCGTTATGAAAATGGTAAAGATCTTTCAGAACGAAGTCTGGAAAGCTTTGTGGATCTGGAAGGCACAGTCAATTGCGTGCCTTTTAAAATAACATTGAAAATTACCTTGGATCAGGTCAAGAACTATCCGGTGAAGGATCGCGCGGTCTTGATTCATACCGGTTGGGATGTGCATTGGAACACTCCCTAGTATTATGAAAATCATCCTTACCTCACGCAGGATGCCGCAGCGTATTTGAGAGACCATGGCGTTAAACTGGTGGGTATTGATTCGCATAACATTGACAATACAACAGGTAAAAGCAGACCGGTACACACCACGTTATTAGGTGCAGAGATTCTAATTGTAGAACATCTTTGTCAATTACAATTATTGCCGGAAGACAATTTTGCATTCAGTGCCGTACCTCCTAAATTCAAAGGTGTAGGAGCTTTTCCCTTAAGGGCGATGGCCAAAGTAATTAATTTTTAATTATAATTCGCTATATGAACAACTCAAAAAAATTCATCAATCTAACAGTCAAATGTCCCAAATGCGGCGCACAGCAAGCCGTTTTCAGAATTCCTCAGGACTGGCGTCAATTGCTATTTGGCGGATGGACGTGCAAGAAGTAAGGATGCCGAATGAATCGTCAGGGCAAAAAGATTGTCATTAAAAATGAGTTTTAAAAAATCGGCGCAAGCCTTCGCTTGCGCCGTCGGAGTCGTTTTTAAGAATCATGGTTTGTATTATTTCACAATTTTAAATGTTTCTATTTTACCATTCAGCTGAGAAACACTAACAAGGTATAAGCCAGGATCGAATGAAGAAGTATTTAGGAAGTAGTAACTTAATCCTTCCACATTTTTTTCAATGACGGGTTTGCCTTGCGCATCCATTATTTTGATAGTAGAAGCGGGCAAGCCAAATTCAATTGTCAACTGATCTTTAACAGGATTTGGATAGTACGATATCGTCGTAGTTTCTTTTACAACCGATGCTTCCTGACTTTCTCTCGCACTTGCAGCCCCTGTTGAAAAGCCTTGGTAGTTCAATAGAATGGTTCCCCACACAGAAGCATTTTGCCAGTTGTCTGCTGTTCCTTTCCACGCCAGTTGACTGTCTCTCGTGCCACCGTTGTCATCATCATCAACAGAAACATCGAAGCCAAGGTAGAGTCCTGTCTGAGGATTGATGCCCAGATTGCTCCATGGGATAGCGACTTCTACAGAATACCCACCTATGTAAATCGGCGTATTTACTTTTTGAGAAGCATACAGAATACCGGTGGAATTTCCTCTGAAGCTTATCTGAGGTGGCACACCTGCCGTACTGTATTTAATTGTAATCTGACGGTGCAGATTGGCGTCGAAATAAGGAAGTTTTGTATTCAGCGGATCGATGAAGATCTCCACCGCATCGTCGTTCCACAGCTCAGGAGAATCGTTGTAGAGTGTGTTGGTATACGCATGATTGTCCCATACTAGTGTACCCACATAAAGGTAGTTGGCATCCCAGGTCAGTCTGGTGCTGACTTCATTGTCAGAATTGCCAATCGCTTGCTTGGAGACATTAGCAACAGCGGAAGAAATGTAGGCGGCATCGTGAATGACTTCACCATCAATTACAGGCGCGCCATTGAAATAATTATAATATGCAACTCCATAATCTGCCGCATTTAGTTTTACGGTACCATAGTTGGCGCCGCTGTTCCAGTTATTGGCTGTTCCTTTCCAGACCACTTGCCCATCTCTTTCACCACCATTGTCGTCATCGTCTACAGCGATATCAAAACCAAATTGAAAACCACTAGCCGGCGTGATGCCTAGTTTGCTCCAGGGAATAGCGACCTCAACCAGGTATTGAGAAATGTATTTAGTTCCGGATTGGAATGCGGTACCAAATAGAATACCGTCTTTCGTATAATTGTTGTTTACCCACAATTCGCGAGGTGCATTGTAATCAGCTTTGTGACTAACTATAGCCTGGAAAATCGGATGACCGTTTTTGGGATCGATGAAAATCTCTACCGCATCGTCGTTCCATGGAGTACTGGCATCAGAATCATCCTTAAACCAGTTTTGCGATTGATTGTAAGCATACGTTTCATTTGCAGTTACAATCACATACAGGTAAGTGTTGTCATACGTAGCCGCAAAATCAAACGTGTTGTCAGTAGAACCAATCGCCACTTTATGGGCTCCTCCCACTTTCGGAATAGCAACCGAACCTGTCCAAAAAGGATCCTGCCAATAATTTCCATCTACGGTGATGGATTCTTCATGTGCATAGTTCGCAACGTGTTTGTTGATTTTGTAATCCTGAGCTTGTAGGTTTCCGAATAGCAATCCGGAAGCACACAACAATAATTTTGCTTTTTTCATAAAGAATTAAGTTTAGTTTAGTTGAAATAAAAATGTTCTTAAAACTAAAACTTTGCACCTAGTAAACAATCTTATTGTTATTTTGCTAACATGAAATACAGAATAAAAAAAGCTATGTTATATTTTTTATACAATTGCAAATGATAAGTTGGTTAAACATTCTGTTTTATATGTAGTAACATCCGAAACCATTGTTGCGCAAGGCTTTCAAGTATGTGTTTTATTTCATAAAAAAAAGAAGCCATTACCAGATGGTTCTGGTAATGGCTTCTTCAATAAATGGTGTTGTACTTATTGTTTAACAATTGTATTTCCCGCCAGGATTACAGTACCTGTTCTTGCCAATGCTTTTCCATCCAGAGTTGCTCCTGTATTGAAAGTGATGGACTGCATCGCCATTATAGTTCCTTTAAAGACAGAAGTAGTTCCGAATGTTGCAGAACTGCCTACTTGCCAGAAAATGTTTGACGCTTGTGCTCCGCCGCTAAGAAAAACTTTACGTCCTGAGGTTGTGGTTAACGTGGACGCAATTTGAATAATGAATATTGCACCTGAATTACCTTTTGCATCAAAAGTCAAATCACCCGAAGAGATGGCCAGGGAAGAAGTTGATTTGTAAAGCCCCGGTGTTAAGGTTAGACCTCCGAGGTTTCCAGATAGCGTCACCATATCGGTTGACGTTCTTCCTGCAGCATCATTGTAGGCTGCCGTCAAATCCAGTTTGGCATTGTTGGCTATTGCATCATTAATATGTTGAGTTCCATTTAGAATGCCCGGAGGAAATCCACCTATAGAAGTACCTGGACTTAATCCCATATCGCCTGTAATAGTTGTTGCACCTGTATTGGTGATAGATGTACCTGCAAGAACGGCTAGTGTAGATGCATTCATGCCTAGTGAAACATTTGTTTGTACTGTAGTTTGTAGCGGAATATTAACAGTAGGTGTTCCCGAAGGAGTAGGATCATTTTTTTTACAACTTGCAAAAAACACAACCGATGCCAAAGCTAGAGTTGTTAATAGTGTTTTTCTTTTCATGGTTTTTATTTAAGATGCAAATTCTTTTGCATCACAAATTTTAGCGCAAGTGTTATACCACTTAATTTATAGGTATTGAAGCTTTTCAGTGCACAATAAAATTAAAAGGGGAAAACCTAATTATTTTATAATGACTCATTATGGGGCAATAATTACCATTGTTGAGAATAAGCAGGCTAGAAGTTTACACGCAATCCAATGGTTAAACCTACTCCATATGGTTTTTGAATAAGGCCGGAAGTCTTGTTGTGGATGGATGATGCAGCATACACAAAGGTGGGCTGCAGCAATAGTGCTGTATGAACATTCAGCTTGTAGGATGCTTCTAAGGCAAACAGGTAACTAAATGAAATGCTATTGAATGATTTCAATTCGAGCACATCACTTTTGTTTGCGTTGGCTAGGTAAGTTACTCCTTTTAATAAGATGTTGCTTCGTATTCCCGCTGTGGCCGAAAGACGTATTTTCTGTTTTGCCAGGAAAGTATAAGATAATTGTAAGGGTATAGAAAGGAAAGAATATTGGTCTTTGGATTTGATGTCTCTGCTGATAGAATCTTTTTCTACGTATTGCCAACTGGAATCGAGGTATACATAATCAAATGTCTTCAAGGTGTAATTAAAATTGTATTGCTCTGAAAATACAGTATATAAAATACCAGCAGAGGTTTGGAAACGATCGTTCAGTTTGTAATTGACAGCAATACCTGCTGAGTACCCTATACTATTTTTGTCATTCCTATTTTTGTCTTCTACTGCTGATTGAGTCAAACTGTCTGTTGCTGTTGACTTCGTAGAAGCGCCTGTTAATAATGCCGTAGCGACAATATCAAAAGAGAATCGATTCAATAGATTTGATTTACTTTTTTCCTTTTTGGTACTTTCTTCTGCGAGTGTAGAATCTTTAGTAATATTTTCTGTACTATCTATTAGTAACGCTAAGCTATCTAAAACAGAATGGTTAGAGGCTACGTATACTGAAGACAAAGAATCATTTGAATTGTTTTTTAAAGCGGATGAATCTAACGGAGTATTATTACTTACGGTAGATGAGATCAGGCTCGTATGTTTCAAACGGTCTTTTTCACGATCAGAAGCATTTGCAAGAGGAGCAGAAGAATCATTTGTGTTTTCCAAACTGTCTTTTTGATTGTCAGGAAAAATGGTTGTTGTTGAAACAGTAGATTTATTTACCAGGGAAGAATCAGAACTGATAGTAGAAGATGGATTAAATATTATGGGCTGATTTCTGGAAGAATGTAAAATAGTATCGGTAGTGTTTTGTTTCGCAACATTGGTTTTGTCAAAAGACGGTGTCTCATAGCTTTTATGGACAGCCGTGTCTGCTTCAGTTAGGGAAGAATTGTTGTTAACGAATGTTGTTTTTTCGTTCTCGGATTTTTGTCTCAGCGTACTGTCTATAGCGGTTCTTGTTTTGCTGCCGGCAAGATCTGTTGAATGCAATTTGTTGGCCTTATGATCCTTTGATGAGTGGAGTGCATCATAAGATTTGGAACTTTGACTAACAGAAAGATTATGGGTCGTTTTTGTTTTCCCGTTCTGAGAGCCGTCTCTTTTGTTTTTTTGTTTGTATAAAATACGGGTTGGATTAGATACTACTGTCTGCTTATTTGTTTTTTTACTGTCAAGCTTTCTTAAAGCAGAGGATTCATTTGTTATAGTAGAGTTTTCTCTATTTGTACTTTTTATGATAATTGTATGGTTAGTATGGAAATTAGAGTGGGAAGAATCATATGGATGAGAATTATTTGCATGGGTTGTTTTGTTTTTGGAGGTTGACAAATGATGGACGTCATCCATACTTTTCTCACTGATATTCATTTGATTTGATGCTTGTGCACCAGAATGAGGAGTAGAAAAAGAATCGTGAGGTAAATCTTTACCAGATGTTTTATTCAATTGATTGTTGCGATCGGTAGCCACTGTTGAATAGTCGTTTGTTTTTTTAACAGATGACTTTTGTTCTTGTTGTACAAAAGCTATAGACGGAGTACTATTTTTAGGAGCCCCAAAAAGGAAACAACCGATAACAGCCGATACCACAAGGATACCACTTATACTCCAAAGCACTATGTTTTGAGAAAACATAAAGCCGGTTGGGCTTTTGTCTTCCGGCAAAGCCTTCTTAATATTTTGCCATACTCTCGGCGAAAGAGGTACTTCGTCGTTGGCGAAACGTTCTTGGAACAAATGCTCTATGTCGTCTTCTTTATTTTCCATACGCTACATAAGAGTGTTTGACAAGTATTTCTTTCAACATTATTTTTGCCTTGGCCAATTGTGAACGGGATGTTCCTTCGTTGATTTGGCAAAGCTCAGCAATTTCTTTATGCGAATAACCTTCGATGACATACAGGTTAAACACTGTACGATATCCTAAGGGAAGTAGTTTTAGCGTCGATAATAAATCTGTAGTTGATAATTCAGACAAGACCGGTATCGCCTGCTCATCTGCGATTTCAATTTCCGAAGTGTTTTCGAATGCTCGCTCTTTGCTTGTCTTATGGAAATTGTTGATGGATAAATTGACTACGATTCTTTTTAGCCATCCTTCAAAAGAACCTTTGTTCTCAAACGTCTTTATTTTTTCAATTACCTTAATGAATGATTCTTGTACAATATCTTCTGCTTCAAATGTGGTGTTACAATACCTCACGGCAATAGCCATCATGCGCTTCGCATACTTCGTATACAAAGCCTCAAAAGCGCTGTGTTTGCCTTTCTTACAACCTTCTATGAGGTCTTGGTCTGAGGTCATGAATAATTTTATAATAAAAAAGGCTATCCGTTGGTTAGCAACGGATAGCCGGAACAGGTTGTTTTAATTTAAACTTTCAAGTGCTGTTTTAATACTTTCGTCTGATGCTTCTGTAAGTTCCAGTGTCAGTGATAAGTCTTCTGTAATCGTTGTTTCTTTTGTAGCAAAATATTGTTTACCATCTTTTGTACTGATTACTACAATCATGATATCTTCTCCTACAGGTGTCTGCGCAGATCTGAATACTCCATTTGTTGAATGCTCATAGAAACGTGCAATACTATTTAGATTTTTGAAAACGATATAAGCTGCAGTGTTATCTATTGTTCCTCCGTTCGTATAGGAAAGGCTAATCTTTGTTTTAACAGGGAAGGAATAAAATCTATCACAATTGATCCAGCCTAATTTCGATGTGCTGAAAATATAAGAAGATTGACTTGAATAAAGAGTTGCTGAACTGTCATTGACCCAATTTGTGCTCGTTACCGGTACGCTGGAACTAGTTGTATTGACAGGCATCCAGTTGAATTGGCCGTTACTCTCAGAACCCGCAAATAATTGCATTTCTGTATCAACACTGCTAGCAGGTAGTTCGATAAGGATGTTTGTGCCAGAGGCAAGTCGAAGTGTATCTCCATTTGAAAAAGCGCCTATATAAATTTCGCCACCTGATAGTAAAAGCTCTCCATCACTTGTTGTTGCGCGGTCACTTAGTATCATATCTGATTTTGTATAGATTTCCTTTACAGTCACAGAAATGTCGCCAGTAACGGGACTTCCATTTTTAGTAACGAATGCTGATTTAGGAAAGGTAATTACAGTACCTTGTTCTCCTGAAATGGTTGCATTGGTATGGTCGAGATTAACGGTAAATGATTGTTTAGGAACATCATTTTTTTCAAAAAAGTCATTGATTGTTGTGGCAGGAGCGGGACTCTCCTCATTGTTTTTCTTGCATCCTGTAAAAGTTAGGCAGGCTGCGGAAACTAAAGCGAGTAAAAAGTGTGAATTTTTCATGATTTTAATGTTTTATGGGGTTTGTATAGGGAAGACAGGAATGCATTCCCTTATGTTGCCTGAGAGAAAAAAATAAATCAGAAATCTTTCAAAAGGCTCATTTATTTAAATGAGGACTCTTTTTAACTTGCCGTTCCTTATATTATTAAGGTGTATTCATTCATGAACACTGCCATTCGTAAAGCAACATTACAAGACCTAGAACCGCTTTCTCTATTATTTGACAGTTATCGAGTTTTTTATGAAAAAGATTCTGACCTCGCGGGTGCGAAAGTTTTTTTGAAGGATCGAATAAACAATAAGGAGTCAGATATTTTTGTCGCTATTGATGCAACAGGCAACATGACAGGCTTCATCCAGTTGTATCCCATTTTCTCTTCCACACGCATGAAACGCTTTACCCTGTTGAATGATTTATTTGTTCATCCATCATACCGTGGACAGGGCATTTCAAAAGCGCTGCTGTTTGAAGTGCAAAAATTTACTAAGGAAACAGGCAGTTGCGGATTGATGTTGGAAACAACAAAAACAAATGTTATAGGCAATAGCTTATATCCTGCTGTTGGATTTGAATTGGATGCAGAACATAATTATTATACCTGGGATACAAAATAATAATGGTTCTACTCTAAGATTTGGTTATTAGAGTTTGCGTTAGGGATTGAGCCATTGTCTGAGCTCTTTTTCTTTGATTTTCATCTTGGGTGAGAAGACAGGTTGGATTCAAAGAAAAAAGCGAGTGGCGAAAGCCCGGCCCGAAGGGAGCGCCATGGATTTATCAAATAGGATTTACTTGTATTAGATTTACTTGTGTTATATAACCTGATGTATATGATTATTAAACATAATAAGCTAATCATAAAACGGAATCATTTATCCTTTAAAAAATAGTTAAGGCGACTTTAAGGGCGTTCCCTTCGGGCCGGGCTTTCGCCACTCGCTTCCCGATTCTGCAGCACGTTCAATAAAAGCCTATATGTCGGGAGAGCTCAGACAATGGCTCAATCCCTAACGCAAATCAACAAAACTTTAACATCGTTAAGAGTAGGATCATATAGTAAAGTAGTAACGCAGCAAGTTTCGGGTTTTATTGCTATGCGAAATAATGTAAGTTTGATACAGTATGATAAGGTATGAGCAAGCAAGAGGAAATTAATTACAGCAGAATAGCGGAAGCGATCGAGTATATCCGTTTGCATTTTAAAGAACAGCCAAGCCTGGAGCATATTGCCGAACAACTGCATCTTAGTCCTTTTCATTTTCAACGCTTGTTTACGGACTGGGCAGGAGTGAGTCCTAAGCAATTTTTACAATTCATTAGTGTAAACTATGCCAAACAATTGCTGAAAGAAAAGCAGGCAACTTTGTTTGATGTAGCAGAAAAAACAGGACTATCAGGTACCGGAAGATTACATGATCTGTTTGTGAAGATAGAAGGCATGACTCCGGGTGAATACAAAAATGGAGGCGAACAACTTTCGATTTCATATAGCTTTGAAGAAAGTCCGTTTGGTAAATTGATTGTTGCTTCAACGATGAAAGGTATTTGCTACATTGCTTTTTTACAAGACAAAGAAAAATCTGTGCAGGAATTACAAGCATATTTTCCTAAAGCTGCTTTCCAATTCATAGAACAACCACTTCACAAAAAAGCACTCCGTATTTTTGAACAAGATTGGAAGGGTATAGCGCAAATAAAATTGCATTTGAAAGGAACAGATTTTCAATTGAAAGTATGGGAAGCATTATTGAAAATTCCATCGGGAAGCTTAACAACTTATGCAAGCATCGCCGAACAAATAGAAAGTCCTACTGCCTCAAGAGCTGTAGGCACAGCAATTGGCAGTAATCCTATTGCTTTTCTAATCCCTTGTCATCGTGTCATTCAATCGAGTGGTATCATTGGCGGATACATGTGGGGGCCAACCAGAAAGACTGCCATCATCGGCTGGGAAGCGGCACGCGTTAATTCATAATTATTTTAAAGCGCGCTCGGCCATTGTTTGTAACGGTTTGGTTACCGTAGTTTCTGCAATGGCATGAAGTCTTTCCAATAAGGGTTCAAGTGTTTTAAAACGATCGTTTGTGCCTACACCTATTTTTCGCATAAAATCATGGGCCATTTCCAGGTATTGTTTCTCAAACTTACTTGTCTTGTCGAAGGCAATTAACATGCGCACCATCATCTCTACATGGTACGGCATTACGGCATTTTTATGCGCAATATAATAAGTGCAAATAGCATTCAAATACTTTTTCTCTATGCCGTCTTTGTCTTCAGCAAATGCAAACAATGCAGCCTTTCTGGAAAGCTCAAGCATAATTTTATCACGCTGTACTTTGCATTGATTTTTAACCGGATTGGCGGCTAATAACTCATCTATTCTAATTAGGTTAAGATCTTTATCATAAAGAGTTTTAGCCCATTCATCGATTTCGGTGACTTGAACTTCCAGAAATAGAAAAAGTATTTTCGGGTACAATTTTTTTTCTGCAGCGCTTGTCTTTCCGGGCTTCAGAAGGTATGCTTTCAATGTAGGGTAAAAACTATTGTCCTTACAATAAATACTTCCTGGCATACATTTTCCAAGTTTAAAATCAAAAAAACTTCTTCCTTTGTCCATTTGGTACTCACGAAATTTGATGCTTTTACCTTCTCCCGCTTTGTTTTTGTTGACCATCAAGTCAGGCTGTGATCTGCCATAATCCAGTAAAACTTGCAATGGCATATAAGCAGGTTGCTGAGGAATAGATATTTTATCCAATATAGAAGCATCTATTTTTTTCTTTTGTATGGCGCTGATCATAGTAAGCATACATTGTCTCTGAAAGATCATGTCTTGTTCTATGATCAGATCTATGTAATCTTCCTTTTGAGGCTCTTCTTTTGCTTGCTGCAATAATTCGTCTACTGCAAGGAAAGAGCCCTGCAGAGAATAAAGAAGATACTCTTCTGTGGATATTCCCAGTAGCGGTTTGTTACTGTGAAAGAGTTTAAATTGCTGATAAAAATTAACAACAAGCAATTTTCCGGTCATGTCTGAAAAGAAAATATCCAGTTCTTCTTTTTTGAAATAACCGGCTGTATACTGTTTGATCAGCCAATTTCTGAGGGCCGCTATCTTTGCTTCAAATACACTCCGGTGATCAGGATCTGCCCGTTTAAGATAATCGGCTAACAATGCGTATTGTTTTTTTATAACAGACAGTTTTTCTTCCTTGGTAAATTTTCGTTCGGTGTAAAGCTCGATATAAGCATAACGATGCTTGGATAACCAATGCTCAAGTTGTTTGGAATGTATGGTATCATTCACCAGTACTCTAAGAGCCGAGGTGTCTTTAGTTTTCCATTTGGCAAAAGGGGTCGAAGGTAAATCTTTAAAAAAGGCTGACCAATTTTCTGTGCATTCAATCGTCGCATCAATAGAATCCTTTTCTCTCTTTTGCAAGGCATCAACCATGATTTGAGATCTTGACCTTGCTAATGCCATGTTGGCCGTTGAATCTCCTTCTACAGAAGCATAAGCTTTAATGGAAATTTTTCGTAGCGAAAGATTTTCGGCTCTTAAATAATTGTTTAAAGGTTCTACCGCACCTTTAAAATCCATGACTTCATTCTTTTCAAACGGAACAGTAAATTCTTTTCGCTCCATAAAGGCAGGGGTGAAGGGTCCGTAACATTCGAAGCCCGTTACTTTTTTACATGGCGTAACGTTTTTAGTTTTTTCCATTTCATCTACTTCATCCTGAATAAAATTATCTGAGCAGAAACTGGAGTCTGTAATAGGAAGATCAAACGGTATATTGAAATAAAGGGTGTCAAAGGAAACAGTAAGTAAGTCTTGATTTTTCCTTTTAAAAAGAAAAGTGCATTCCGTTACTGAATGGGCTAGAGTGCCAGTGTAAAAAATAAACGGCCATTCATTCTTGTATAAATTTTTATCACTGGAAAAATATTTCAGTGGTTTATTTTCCATTTCACTCATCTCAAGAAGATGTGGCGTCATGTTTTTATGAAAGGCATCAAGGTATATTTTCAACCTGTTCATGTAGATCAAGCTGTCCTTACGAGAAGATTGCTGGGCTTGCTGAATAAACAAGGTTGTTAGTTTTTCATCGTAAGATGTTGTACTATCCATCATGATTTGCTGTTTCCAGTTATCTGATTTTACTAAATCAGGATAGTCGCGGGAGATTTTTTTCTCCATGTTTAGGATACCGTCAGACTGTATTTTTTTGGATTGAGTTTTTGCTTGTAGTAAGATGTTTTTTTTCATCTGCTCACGCATTGCTTTATTGTCAAGAGTAAGAACCGCATGATCATTCAAGCGAAAGGAAAGGTTCGCTTTTTTGTTTTTAAGAAGTTTGGTAATCGCTTGTCTTCCTTTTATAAAAAACAGTACGGTATCTGAATCCAATTCTATTCGAAAATCTGCCCTGCTGAGTGTGCGTATTTCTCGCTTTCCTTTTAGCTCTAAGGCTTTTTGTGGAATATTGATTTTGGAATACTGATTGGCAGGATCAATATGTTGAGCGCATAGCAGGTTTGAGAAATGACATAGTAATGCCATGACAAGAAGCATCTGTTTCATAACCTATTTTTTTAGTGATACGCTCATAACGCGAAAGCATAAAAATGTTACATAGAGAATTAACATTTAAATTAGCTATAGAAATTAATAGTTGATTCTTTAATTTATTTTAAATTTAGGCCAGGAAAGCACTGTGGACTATTCTCATACTCTCGCTGTCAAATGTCTTTATGACTTTAGCGTGGTACGGACATTTGCAAGTGAAGAAACTAAACGAATTTACTAAATGGGGAATATTCATAGCCATCATGGTCAGCTGGGGATTGGCTTTCTTCGAATACATTTTTCAGGTACCTGCCAATAAAAATCGACTATAAGGAAAATGGAGGCCCTTTTTCCATGTTTTAGCTCAAGGTAATACAAGAAATCATTTCGTTATCCGTGTTTAGCTTGTTTGTTTTATTTATATTCAAGACGGACAAACTCGCATGGAATTACATAGCAGAATTCATTTGTATTCTTTTGGCGGTGTTTTTGTATTTAAAAAGTGGTGATCATAGCGCATGAGTAATTTAGTAGGAAAAGAGAAAACAGCATTCTACCATCAGAAAGTCACCGATGTCATCGAAGAAGTTGGGAAAGTAGTGTTGGGTCAGAATTATTTGATCAATCGTTTGTTGATCGGTCTTTGTACCGAAGGACATATTTTATTGGAAGGCGTACCGGGTTTAGCAAAAACGCTAAGTGTTAATACACTGGCCCAAGTCGTAGATCTTGATTTTCATCGTATTCAATTTACACCGGATTTATTGCCGTCAGATTTGGTGGGCACCATGGTGTATAATCAACACAGCGGAGAATTTGTGGTAAAGAAAGGACCTGTTTTCGCCAACATGATACTGGCCGATGAAATCAACCGCTCTCCGGCCAAGGTACAGTCAGCGTTGCTGGAGTGTATGCAGGAAAGACAAGTGACCATTGGAGAGACGAGCTATCAGTTGGATCGTCCTTTTTTGGTGCTGGCTACTCAAAATCCATTGGAGCAAGAAGGTACCTATCCTCTGCCGGAAGCGCAGGTGGATCGCTTCATGATGAAGGTCAATCTGACTTATTTAGATAGAGAAACAGAACTTCAGGTGATGCGTAGAGTGTCTAACCTGGAGCATAAACCGGAAGTCAAAACAATATTAAACAAGACGGATATCTATGCCTTGCGGGAAGAAATTAATCGTGTGAATATGTCTGAATCATTGGAACGATACATCATCGAATTAATTTTTGCTACACGCTATCCCAAAGAATACAACCTGGGAGAAGAAGGCAATTACATTCAGTATGGTGCCTCTACACGTGCTGCCATTCACATGAACAGGGCAGCTAAAGCAATAGCTTTTTTCAACAAAAGAGATTTTGTATTGCCGGAAGATATCAAAGAAGTAGCATTGGATGTATTGAATCACCGTGTTATTCTAAACTACGAAGCCGAAGCAGAGGGGATAAGATCACAAGATGTCATTGCGGAGATCTTGAAAAAAGTAACCATCAATAATGTGTAAGGAGAAAAGTGAGAGGAGAGATGAGAAATGAATACGTGCATCTCTCATTTCCCATCTCTCATCTCTATAAGTCGTTCAGCTTCCCTTTCACCACTTCCAATGCTTTCTGCATTTTAGCGGCTTCGTCTGCGGCTTTCTTTTGATCTCCTTTATTTGTTTCTACGTCTTTGTTCAATTGCTGTAATTCAGAAGCGTTGTCCTTTAGTTCTTGTTCCAGCTTTTGTTTTTCCTGACCATTTTTAGAAATGTCTATTATTAAATCTGCGCCTTTATCCACTTGTTTTTCTTGTGCTTTAGCAGCGCTTTTAATAGCACTCTCAGCGTCTTTTACCTGCTCATTGATATCATTGATATATTGTTGACGAGCAAACTCTTCCAGCTTACTTTCGGAGTGTTTAGAATTGGAAGTGATGTGGGTTCCGTTATCAATAGACCACCAGGCCAGGTATCCTTTGGAGCTTGAGTAGCATTTTGCATAGATGACACAAGTACCAGTCACACCAGGGAAAGTAGCCTCTGTTACTTTATAAGCATCACCTTTTAATTTGGTGAGTTTTCCGTATGTTTTTAGCGTACTTTCCCATTCCTTTACAATGCTCTTATTGTTGAGGTCGATTTCGATGGCCGCACCTTCACGGGATACTCCTTCGACTTCTTCTTTATGTAATTTAGCTTTGATGGTTCTTTTTTGAGCGAAAGAATTAAACGAGGCCAAACAACCAATAATTATCAGGACGATGATTGCACAAAATCTTTTCACAGTTGTTATGGTTAGAGTTACTACAGGTTAAGAAATAAATTAAATATTTCAAAATGAAAACAGTATTAGTTGCAGGAGCCAGCGGATTAGTTGGTAAAAGCGTCATGACTTTGTTAAAGGATAAAGGGTTTAGTGTTCGCACATTAAGCCATAGCCTTCCTACAGATATTGCTAAAGAACGTTATAACTGGTCTCCGGATACAGGAGAAATAGATATACGATGTTTTGATGGAGTAGATCATGTAATCAACCTTTCCGGGGCGGGTGTGTTTGATCATTGGTGGACAACGTCATACAAAGAAAAAATAATAAAGAGCAGAACATTAAGCACGTCCTTACTGGCTGATACGATCGTGAAATATGATTATCCTATACGAACATTTATAAATCCTTCAGGAATCAGTTTTTACGGAAACGACACCGGTGATCGGTGGGTCGATGAGAACAGTCCCACCACTCAGGAATTCCTTGCCAGAGTAGTTCAGTTATGGGAAGGATCTTTGTTAAATCATGAATTAAAAACTCGCAAAGTCTGTTTACGCTTTGGTATTGTACTTTCAGATCAGGGAGGAGCCTTGACTCAAATGGCCACACCTGTGAAGTATGGAGTGGGTTCCCCGTTTGCTTCTGGAAAGCAATACATTTCATGGATACATATTCAGGATGTAACTAATATGATTTTGTTTGCAATAGAAAATAATACGGTACAGGGAATATATAATGCAGTAGCTCCTGACCCGGTGACGAATGAAGCCATGATTCAGGGAATTGCAGATCGATTGCATAAAAAACTGTGGGCTCCCAGCGTTCCGGGATTTGTTATGAATCTCGCGCTGGGAAAAGAAAGGGCTGCCATACTTTTAGGGGGCAATAGGGTAAAAGGGACTAAAATGCAGGATGCAGGATTTCAATTTCAGTATAAAACTTTAGCCGAAGCCTTACATAGTTTTTTCTGATCTAAGAATAATGTGTAACTTATCCTGTTAATCGATTGAAGTGAAATATAAGGTTCAAGTTTTTCTGGTTTTAGCAGGACTTATTTTGATAGGATACGTTGCCTTTGTCCTATTCAAAGATACGTCTGATTTCAGCCTGGAATATCAGGATCGCCACCAACGCCTCATCACTAAGGTTCCAGACAGCGTAGAATTTGCTGGCGAAAAAGTGCACTTCAAAACGATAGATTCCTATCAGCACTTTTATCGTGAACTAAAATTAAACACCAAGAACAATTCCTCTACTCGTTTGCTCATGCGCGATGCTGCCATCTGGCTGCCGCAGATTGAATGGATCATTAAAAAATACAAACTACCCAAAGACATTCAATATATAGCAATGGCAGAGTCTCGTTTTCAAAACGATGCCTCTCAGAAAGGAGCAGTTGGTTTTTGGCAGTTCAAAACAGCTACAGCCAGAGAAATGAAACTGAGAGTAGATGAGGAAGTAGATCAACGATTAGATCCCCTATTGTCCACACATGCTGCTTGTCGTTTTTTTCGTCAAAATTATAAAATATTCAAATCTTGGACTTTGGTAGCTGCTGCCTACAACAGAGGGACAAACGGCATACAGCGAGACATGAAAAGGCAACATGCGCATTCCTATTACGATCTTGCCTTGAACCTAGAAACGGAACGTTATTTGTACAAAGTGATTTCCATGAAGGATTTATACGAGAATCCTAAAAAGTATAAACTCAAACGACACGCTTACAGAATACCTTCTTATAAATATGTGACCGTTGACAAATCTATTTCAGATCTTAATGTGTTTGCACAACAGCAAGGTATGACAAAAGACGAATTGAAGTACATGAATCCCTGGCTTGTCGGTAATTCGCTGACATTACAAAAGCCTACGGAAAAATACAGAATTGCAATCGGAGTTAAATAAAGAGGCGGATAGAAAATGGATACCCAAAAACCGAAGGTGAAGACGGAAGGTAAGAAACTTGATCCTACAGGATTCGAATATATCGAAGTGTACGGTGCAAGAGAGCACAACCTTAAAAACATAGATGTTAAAATACCACGCAATAAATTGGTGGTACTTACCGGTATCAGCGGCAGCGGTAAATCTTCGCTGGCTTTTGATACCATCTACGCAGAAGGGCAGCGTCGCTACATGGAAAGCTTTTCGGCTTATGCCCGTTCTTTTATTGGCGGCATGGAACGACCGAATGTCGATAAGATCAATGGGTTGAGTCCTGTTATTTCCATCGAACAAAAAACAACGTCGCGCAATCCCCGTTCTACCGTTGGTACTGTTACAGAGATCTATGATTTTCTTCGTTTATTATACGCAAGAGCAGCTGATGCCTATTCTTATGTGACAGGTGTGAAGATGGAAAAGCAAACGGAAGAGCAAATTCTGAAAGCACTTCTAAGTAATTATGATGATAAGAATGTAACACTCCTCGCTCCTTTGGTGCGTGCACGTAAAGGACATTACAGAGAATTGTTTGAGCAGGTAAGAAAGCAAGGGTATACCAAAGTAAGAGTAGACGGAGAGATTTTAGACATCACTGCCAAGATGCAGCTGGATCGTTATAAAATACACGATATAGAGTTAGTCGTTGATCGCTTGAAAGTAAAGAAAGAGGAGATTGAACGCATCGTGCGTTCCATTTCTTCCACTTTGAAATTGGGTAAAGGAGTCATGATGATTGTGACGCAAGGAGAAAAAGAACCGCAATTTTTCTCTCGCTCTTTAATGGATCCGTTATCTGGTATCGCATACGATGAACCTGCTCCTAATTTATTTTCTTTCAACTCTCCTTACGGGGCTTGTCCGCATTGCAAAGGTTTAGGAGTGATCGAACAAATTACCAGAGAAACAATTGTTCCCGATGAAACGCTCAGCATCTCAAGAGGCGCATTGGCCCCTCTAGGCGAATACCGTGAAATCTGGATCTTCGGACAGATTGAAAAAGTTTTAAAACGTCATAAACAAACGATCTCCAAACCGTTTCAAGACCTGCCTGATAAAACGATTCAGGAATTATTGTATGGTGATCGCGTGCCAGAAGACCAATGGTCGCCGGATTATTTTCCAGGTGTAATTCCTTATCTAAACAGAATTAGAGAAGAGAAATTAGGCGTGGACAAAGATGCGTTAGATGAATACACTGAAATCCTGGAATGCCCCGAATGCCACGGCGATCGATTGAAGAAAGAAGCACTGTATTTCAGAATTCACGACAAGAACATTGCTGAGTTGGCTAATATGGATTTAAACACGTTAGCTAAATGGATTGCAACGGTAGAACCTAAATTGTCCAGCCGCCAACGTATCATTGCACATGAAGTATTAAAAGAAGTCAGCAAACGCATCGGCTTTTTGTTAGATGTTGGCTTGTACTACCTGACATTGAATCGCTCTATGCGTACCCTATCAGGCGGAGAAGCACAACGTATTCGACTGGCTACACAGATCGGAACGCAGTTGGTAGGCGTATTATACATCCTCGATGAACCAAGTATTGGTTTGCATCAACGCGACAACATGCGTCTCATCAAAGCATTGAAAGACCTAAAAGATTTAGGCAATACCGTTTTGGTGGTAGAGCACGACAAAGACATGATGCTGGATTGTGATTACATTCTAGACATTGGTCCTGGAGCCGGTATACACGGAGGCTCTGTGGTGGCGCAAGGCACACCGGAAGAATTTCTAAAACAAAACTCAACTACTTCATTATACCTCTCGGGGAAAAAGAACATAGAAATTCCTGCCACCAGAAGAAAAGGCAATGGAGAAGTATTGAAGCTGAACAAAGCGACAGGTAATAACTTGAAAGATGTCACGTTTATCTTACCACTCGGAACGTTCACTTCTATTACTGGTGTATCGGGTAGCGGAAAATCTTCTTTGATTCATGAAACATTATATCCTGTCTTGCGCAAGCATTTCTATGGTTCACGCAAAGATGCCTTGCCATATGAGAGCATAGAAGGATTAGAACACATCGATAAAGTCATCGAAGTGGATCAAGCACCCATAGGTCGCACTCCGCGCTCTAATCCTGCTACCTATGTAGAAGTGTTCGGTGATATTCGCTTGTTGTATTCTGTTTTACCGGAATCAAAAATCAGAGGGTATAAGCCGGGACGTTTTTCATTCAACGTTAAAAGCGGTCGTTGTGAAGTATGCGAAGGAGGAGGAATGCGTTTGATTGAAATGGATTTCTTACCGGATGTGTATGTGCCTTGTGATGCTTGTAAAGGTAAAAGATACAATAGAGAAACATTGGAAATTCGTTTTAAAGGAAAATCAATTGCCGATGTATTGGACATGACCATTGATCAGGCAGTCGATTTTTTTGAGAAACAGCCTTCTATTTACCGCAAGATAAAAACATTGCAGGATGTTGGTTTGGGATACATTACCTTAGGCCAACATGCTCCAACACTCTCAGGTGGAGAAGCACAACGTGTGAAACTGGCTACAGAGTTGTCTCGCAAAGACACCGGTAAAACGTTATACATTTTCGATGAACCGACAACAGGCCTTCACTTTGAAGATATTCGCCATTTATTATTGGTATTGCAACAACTCGTAGACAAAGGCAATACAGTACTCGTGATTGAACACAACCTGGACATCATCAAAGTATCCGATCACATCATTGACCTAGGTCCTGAAGGCGGACAAGCGGGTGGTTATATTATTGCGCAAGGAACACCGGAAAAAGTAGCGTTGGTGAAGGAAAGTCATACGGCAGTGTTTTTGAAGGAGGAATTAAAGCTGAAACAGGGTACAGGAGCTAACTTTAAGATAAAAAAAGAATAATAGGTGAATAATTTTTATTCTTTTTTTATCTTAAAGAGTAATCGTACTTAATGATTTCAGATATGAAAAGAGAATTATTTCTTTTGTTTATAATTTTTTCATCAAGCCTTGTGCAGGCGCAGTTTGAGTTTCCCAATCAAAAGGAGGCTGTTGAATTTAAAAAGCGTCCTTTAATTGTAGAGCTCCAGGAGAGGATCCCGCTACTTTAAAAAGTTATGCAAAGAAGCCCGAGGAACTGCAGGATTACAAAGATGGTATTTTGGCACATAATGCACTCATTCAATCCATAGTGACTCAACAAAACTGGTCATTGAATGGTATAATTGAGTTCAAAACAACATCTCAAATCAAAGCATTGATAAAATCCCGAGATGCTTCTCATAGTCTATTGCATTCGGGGTTTCATGTAAAGTCACAACGAACCAATGCCAATCTGGTGACCTATTATAATGTGTATACTTATGCGGCTTTCTTAATTGAAGATGCAAATAGTATAGGGAATGAAACGCTTAAGAAAGAAGTTTTTTCCGTCTCTTTGAGAAATAACTACCTGTCTCAAACGGATCTAAAAATTCTATTTAGAATTTTTAGTAACTACATAGAAATGTCAATTAAAGGAGGAGGTAAAAGCGATTTGTATAACATCGATGTTAACTTAGAAGCGATTCAACACGAAGTTTTATTGATCGACAAGCAATCTGTAGACGCTACGGAAGCTGCCATTAAAGCCGAGTATCCATATCCCTTTAAAATAGTAGACCGTGAAGAAATTGATAAAGCCATCAATACGGCCGATTCCAAGTCATTCTTTCCGATGTTGATCTGGAGTGATGCCCATAATTATTATTTATTCATCACAGTGAATGCGGGTACAGGCTTATTGCAATCAAAGATGGGTGTAGGAGGGGTGCATGCAGCTGTTGGTGCTACTTACAGGTATACCAATACATTTCAAACACTATACTCCTATAATTCATACCTTGATTTAAGTCCTCAAATTATTGGGACAATTGCCGGTAAAGGAGCTCAAAAGGTCAATAATTTTTTGAAATAAAACAGACAAGCACCTGCTTATTGAAGCAGGTGCTTGTCTGTTTTATTTCCTGATGTGAGTGAAGCTATTTTATAGTAACGGGCTGTTTCTATTTCGCCCCTTGTATTTCTTCCAGATCGATGTAATATAAATAATCGACAAACTCCATCTTCGTGCATTCCTTGGTACTAGGGAAACCTGATGTCGATAGTTTTTTCTTAGGATGTAAAGTCATTGACTGCTTTTGACAGTCGATAAAATAAACAGGTAGTTTGAAGTCATCGTCACAATTGGCCCACTTATATTTTAAAGACTTTTTCTTCTTGCCTACCCATTCGACTTGTAAGACAGGAATTTCCTTTTTGTAAAAGTACTGTTTGAAAAACCAGTTCAGGTCTTCATGAAAGTATTCGCTCATGAATAAGATCAGGTCTTTTGAAGTAATGGTTTGTGAAGCAAATCTTTTTTGAATGGCAGGAAAAACACCATACCACACACTGTCATTATGAATGTAATGTCTTAAGGTATGTAAAGCCCATGCACCTTTGTAATACATATCAGAGCCTTCCCAATCCTGGTAGTTCACGTCTTGTGGACCGATAATAGGCTCAGCGTTCTCTATACGTGGTCGTTGGTAGTACAGGTATTTTATGGCTGTTTCATAATTGTAAGTCGCTTCCATCAGCATCACTTCAGCATACGTAGCAAAGCTCTCGTGTATCCACATGTCTCCATGGTCCTTGCAGCTTACATTATTGCCCCACCATTCGTGTGCACTTTCATGAATGATGATGTAATCCCAATCGATGACATCATTTTTATAATTATTACCATACGCAATGGCGCTTTGATGTTCCATCCCCCAGTAAGGAGTTTCGACTAACTTATAAGAGTCTTTAATAAAGGGATAGACAGAAAAGAATTTTTCATACAAGTCCATCATCTTATGCACCTGCTGAAAATGTTTCTTTGCCTTTTCCAGATTATAAGACAGCACATAATACTGCAGGTCTAAAGAGGTGCCGTTTTTGAAGGGGTGTTGTTCTGTAAACAAAGCATATTTAGCAATGTTTACCGTCACATTATAATTATTGATAGGATGCGACACGTGCCATTGAAAGCGTGTAAAATGATTAGGAAGTTCAGTGCGCTTTATCAATCTTCCATTGCCAACCGCAGTATAAGATTGTGGCACGTCAAATGTCATGTCCATGCTATCCGGTTCATCGCTGAGGTGGTCTTTGCAGGGCCACCATGAACTGGCACCCATTCCTTCGCAGGCAACGCCTGTCCAATAGTTGCCTAATGAATCTTTGGTCCATACAAAGCCGCCATCCCACGGTGCTTTTTTCGCTACCTTGGGATGGCCATGGTAATATACAGTCACCTTCTTTTTATCTCCGGCAATCAAAGGTTTCGTGAGTTCAACAAATACAAAATCACTGTCGCGTTTAAAAGATAAACGGTTGCGATCTTGTACTATACTGTCAATGGCCCAGATGGAAAATAAGTCGACTTGTATGTTGGGAGAAGAAGAAGTTCCCGTAAAATGAATTTCATTAAAACCTTTCACTGTGCTGTCAGCAGGATTGATTTGCAGGTTCAGGTTATAATAGTTGACATCATAACACGAACGCATAGGATTTAATGCACCGCGTAAGGAGTCGTAGCGATCGAATACGTGGTTAGTTTGAGCAAATGATTTGAAAGAGAGAATCGATAGTGCGCAGCATAAACTCCACAAAAAAATACAATGATTCATACTATGTGGTTTTCTTTTTTTCTCGGATGTATGAAATGAATTCTTTCTGAATCTGCCACTCTTTAGAAAGCATGAGCATGGCTGTTGCTTCCATCTCACTGACATGGCCTTTTTGCTGATTGGCATCCCAAACTTTATTAAGATACTCTGATTTCTTCTCTATTGAAAGATTACCAATAATATCGTTTACATACTTTTTCAGTTTGTCGTACGACTCGTTAATAGATGGTTTAGAATATTCCTTGATCCAATCCAATTCAGCAAGAGCATCGTGTACAGATGCTGTATCATGCAGAATTTGTTGTTCTACTTCACTCAATCCGTGATAATTGAAAATAATAATCAGTAGTGATAAAAACGCTCTTTTTTCTTCGACAGACATTAGATCTTTTTCTAAAAACTTTTTGTTCAGGTAGATATACAGAACTAAAATAACGTATTCAATTTAAGAAAATTTTTAAAGTAATTTCATCTGCGAGCAATTTTCCTGAAGTTGTAAGAGATATTTGATCCGATGTTTGTACGATCCAGCCATTTTGGACAAACCAAGGCAATATTTCATTTAGTTTTTCTATTGGGTAGTGCAGTTCCCCAATCAATTTTTTGATTGATATCCCCTCTTTCGTACGGAGTGCTGTGAGGACGTATTCATTCGCTCTGTCCTTTTCTGATAGGCTTTCCAGCGTGTAGGCAACTTGCCCCGATTCAATTTTCTTGATATACATCATGTTGTTGGAGTCATTCCACATTCTGCTTTCTCCATCAAATGAATGTGCGGAGGGACCGATACCTAAGTATTTTTCCTGATTCCAATAAGAAGAATTATGTTTAGACTTATAGCCCGGTAAGCAAAAGTTAGAGATTTCGTACTGATCATAACCTTTGTCCACCAGTATTCTCATCATTTGTTCGTAGTAAAGGGCTTGTTCTTCTTCTCCGGGAACAATTAGCTGACCCTTTTTATGCAAATTGCCGAAGACTGTTTTGTCTTCGATGGTCAATCCATAAGCAGAAATATGTTCGGGTTTCAAACTTACAGCGAGTTCAAGATCCGCTATCCATTGACTTTCACTTTGCGTTGGAAGTCCAAACATTAAATCGATGCTGATGTTGCCAAATCCTTTGGCTCGTGCCAGATGGTAAGCCGCAATGCTTTCCTCTGCCCGGTGAATACGGTTTAACTGTACCAAAATGGTATCATCAAATGTTTGGCATCCGATGCTCAGTCGGTTAATACCCAGCGAGCGCCATAAAGATAAATTATTATCCTCTATATCATCGGGGTTGGCTTCCAGCGTTATCTCTACACGGTCAGAAAGCAGGTAATTTTGGCGAATGTTCAAAAAAATTTGTGAAAGTTCTTCCGGTGACAATACAGATGGAGTACCTCCTCCCAGGTAAATCGTATCTATAGGAAGCGGTAGAAAATCTTTTCTTTGAGTTAATTCCAGTACCATGGCATGAACCATCCTTTCCTTCGTATCGAAGTGGGTGCTGAAATGAAAGTCACAATAATGGCAAGCTTTCCTGCAGTAGGGGATATGTATGTAAATGCCAGCCAGATGTAGTATATTCAAATGTTTTTTACAGCGTATAGATTGAAACAACCTTTAGTCATAGCAATCTTTTTAATGGTATTGTGTGTGCCTGCGTGGGCCCAAAAGATCACCATGACATTGTCTGTGCCTCAATCGTCAAAGACAGGTGTTAGTTTTCCTCAGGCAAGTTATAAAGACTCTTTGAGTGCTGTTAAATCTCTGCATAATTTTTTACTTGAACTCAATAAAAGAGGATATTTAGAAGCATCCATTGATTCTATTATTGTCAATAAGGCGAGTTGGATCGTTGTTTTGTATACCGGAGAGGTGTATCGGTATGCCACATTAAAAAGAGGAAGTTTGCCTTTGTCTCTGGCTAATAAAGTTGGATTTAGTAGTAAGCAGTTTAAAGGATCGGTGCTGAATGTAAAACAGATTTATGAATTGGAAGAGAAAGTAGTCAAGGCGGCGGAGAACAATGGTTATCCCTTTGCTGCCATCGGTTTGGACTCTATTGAATTTGATGAACAACATAGGCTCACCGCCTCCTGGCGTTATGAACCAGGTCCTATGATTACCATTGATTCTTTGATTATCGTTGGTAACTATGAAGTAAAATATAAATTTTTTCAGCGGTTGGTTCGGATCAAAAAAGGAGATCCTTTTAGCCAGCAAAAAATTGATCAATCTCAACGTATATTGGCTCAATTGCCTTATGTGAAAACCATGAGTACGCCTATTTCCATGATGACGGAAGGTTCAGCTCGCGTTTCTTATTACCTGGAAAAGCGAAGAGCAAATTTATTGGATGGATATATTGGTTTCTTACCTAATGCGGCAAAGAACAACAAATTATTGGTGACTGGAGATGTGAAATTAGAACTCAAAAATCTCTTTCGTTCAGGCAAAACATTAAGTCTCAATTGGCAAAGTTTTAACCAGCAATCCCAGTATTTACGCATGTATTACGAACATCCGAGAATTTTGGGAACTGGAATAGACATTTCCGGGCTTCTTGAAATTACTCGTCAGGACAGTTCTTTCCTCAACATTAACCGGGAAGTAAAGATTTCTCAACAATTGGGTGGTGCGGGTATCCTTGATATTTTTGTTGGCCTAAAAACTGGACGCATTTTATCACAGCGATCCAATACAGACAGTTTGCACTTGGCTTACGGAGATTTTAATAATTATACGTATGGTGTAGGTTATACACTCAATAAATTGGACAACGTATTTTACCCTAAAAGAGGCTTTTTCTTTAGCACAAGATTCTATTTAGGCAGTAAGACAATACACAAAAATCCATTTTATGGTGAACAGTCGTATAAGAATGTGCGTATCAATACCTACCAGTTCAACATCGAAATTCTGGCGGAGAAATTTGTTCGCCTGAGTACAAAAAACATTGTGATGCTCAGAGTAAATACAGCTCAGGTATTTAATGATGCCAATTCATTGTTCTTGAATGATCTCTACAGGGTAGGAGGTTTGAGGACTTTGAGAGGATTTAATGAAAAAGAATTTTACGTTTCCCGTTTTGGCATTGGTACATTGGAGTACCGGTTTCATACGGATGAGGAATCCTACTTATTATTATTTACAGATCAGGCGGTGATTACAAACCCTTACAATGCGGTTTGGGACCTGGAGTATATCTATGGATTGGGTGCAGGTATCAGTTTTACTACCGCCGCGGGAGTATTTAATTTTGTATATTCCGTGGGACAGTCAAGTACTCAAAAATTAAGTTTAACTTTGTCCAAAATTCATTTTGGGTTGGTGAGTAAATTTTAACGGAAGAAATGGAAGATTTTATTAGGGCAGGCATAAGCACGTTGTGGGCATTTTTTGTAACGGTATTTTCAATACCCTATGTTATTCATTTGGCTCACTTGAAGCAATTGTTGGATGCTCCTAATCAACGTACCATTCATGAATCCTCTACTCCACGCTTAGGTGGCTTATCTATCTTCGCTGGTTTTGCCTCTGCATTTACCATTTATTCTACACCTGACTTTGTACTGATGAAAGTATTTGCCGGTACCATCATATTGTTTTTTATTGGATTAAAAGATGACATTCTTCCGGTGTCCGCATTTAAAAAGTTTTTCATACAAGTATTGGCCACAGGCATTGTTATGTTTCTGGGAGATATTCGCATCAGTAGTTTTCATGGGATCTTTGGTATTTATCAATTGCCCGACGGTATCAGTTATATGTTTACCTTTATCATCATCATCGGTTTGACCAATGCCTTCAACCTGATTGACGGAATTGACGGGTTAGCCGGTTGCATTACAGTTCTTGTTAATCTGGTTCTGGCTTATATTTTTATATGCCTTATGCCCGATTCTTATTTCTCTAAAGGAATTGCCGCATTGAGTTTAGTAGGAGCAGTCACAGGATTTTTAAGGTATAATATTCATAAGGCCAAAATATTCATGGGTGATACCGGCTCTCTGGTTTGTGGCTTTGTAACTACCTGTTTGGTTATTATAATGGTAGAAGCAAAAGATGATTATGGAAGTTATTTCCTCCCTAATAGCCCGGTACTTGGGATGTCTTTGTTAGTGATTCCCATTGTTGATACGCTGCGTGTTTTCATCATCCGAGTGTTGCAAGGAAGGTCTCCTTTTGATCCGGATAAGAACCACCTGCATCATACTTTATTGAATACAGGACTTTCTCAGCTATCCACGTTATTTGTATTGATTGCCATCAATATTGCTTTCATTAGTGTGTTCCTTTATTTCAAGCAAATTGATTTATCGATACAGCTTTTGATGCTTGTTGGACTGGGAGGTTTATTGTGTATAGTTTTAAGCTGGCTTCCGGCTTTGATGAAAAGAGAGAACAAGTTTTTGTAATATGAAAATGAAATGGTTTATACTAGGGATCTTGTTTACTGTAGCAGAAGCTACAGCTTCAGTACCTGTTGCCAATCTAAATGAGGGCTGGTTAGTCTTTGATAATTCATACAAGAGTTTTGTCCCCTATATCCCTTCACAGGAAATTCCAAAGGTGTTATATTATTCCCTGAAGCCTTCCAGATTTCAGGGCGACACCTTACAATTTGTTTCTCATAAAGGAATATGCATGTATTTCAATTACCGGTTGGTCTATCAAAACACGAATCAGGGAGAAACCTTAATCAAGATACCCGTTAGTAAGCTTTCTACCGGTATCACCTCTGATTCGGTTATTCTGGCTTTTTATAATCCGGCTGGTCTACGAATTAATGCATTGAAGGCTCAGGTTGTTACACAGGGTAAAATTACTGCCAGGCGACTTTCTGCTCTGCCTTTTGATTTTCTTCCTGTTAAACTTCGCAAGGGAGCAGCCTGGGATAATGTGTTATTGTTCTCCGTATTGTCCGTTTTACTCTTGCTCATTATCAGCAAAGTAATATTCCCGGACGATGTCAGTTTTTTACAGTTAATTGGGATGAATTACTCTTCCAAAACAACGGTAGCTAGTGGTTTTCTAAACGGGATTCTAGTGGTCAAAATTTTCATTAACTCAATTTGCATCTCTACTTTCATCTATTTTATGCTGCACATAGGAGGTGATAATCCAATCATCCAAGGAGACGCATATTCTGTAAGTTACTGGTATATATTGATTTGGGCTATTTTTGTGCATATATTGAAATTTACATACAACTACTTATGTGCCAATTTTAGCCATACCACCCATTTGCTTCAAATTCAGAATGGCATATTTGTTAACCTCTTTTATATTGCCAATTTATTCCTTCTAACAGTCCTGATAGCTAGTAATCTCAGTCCTTCCATTTCGAAATGGCTGAGTC
>JACMQM010000019.1 GCA_014376985.1 Cytophagaceae bacterium
CCAGCATGCTGAACCATTATAGTACGGATAATAGTAAGAGGGAGATAATATTAGGCGCTTATTGTATTCATTGCTCTGAATGAGATTATAGAGTGGAAAGGGGTTTCTTTCCAAAAATAAAGAAGAATCAATGATAGGAATTGCTTGTTCCGGATAATACAAGGGTTCGTTTAAAATATGTTTTTCTATTACAGTATCTTTTTGATTAGAGCTGGTGTTTTGCGAACCAATGGTTTGTATCTCTGTTGCTCTTGCTATTTTATAAATTACTGTGTCTATATTGGCGGAGATCCTTTTTTCTACTATCGTGCAAATCCTTTTTCCTAAGCTAGCTCCTCCATTACTGGAGTACACTGTATCGTAATGAAATACATCTCCGATGTCATAATCGAATATATCGTTGGAGGTTATAAGTTGTGTCCCAACTTTTGGTGCAGTAAGTCCTGCCAATGTTAATTCATAATGAGTACCGGACTGGTTGAATAAATCCGGAAAATACAGAAAGCTAACGGGTTTGGTAAAGCCGTAATATTTGCTGAATTCTATAGAATTGCCAATCAAATAGTTTGATAAATTATTCCCATTTATATTTTTTGATTGTAAAGAAATGGTCTTCACAGAATCTGTTAAACCTAAAAAAGTTTTTTCTCCTTTTGCTGCCATCCTGGCTTCTATGTAATCCCCGTTTGCGTATTTGTAAAATACCCAAGTTGCACCGACTTCTTTTAATGGATAGAAATAAATAGTATCCAGATTGTCGTTAAAGAAATAATAAGTGTCGTTGTTCTTAACGCATTTTGCACCCGCCCATGTCGCTTGATGGTAATCGATACAACCACTGCCAGGCTGCCAGGTTTTAAGAAAATGATAGGCAATACCCTTTGAATCCGAAGTTGTAGAGTCAATATGCAAGGCTGCTACATTATTACTATTATCAGTAAATAATGAAGTATTGCCCGCCACTATCGGACTATAATTCTGCGCATTTACTTTTAGTGTAAATAGCATCAAAAAAAGGAAGGTGGCTTTCAGTAGATTTTTCATAACGTATTAAAAAATAGTGGTTATACAATATATTGAATTTTAAGCAAAAATCAATAAAAAAGAGTAAGGATTGTTTCATCCTTTTTTACCTGATTTTACGTGCTTTTAGCTTGTATTACCAGATCATCAAAGACTTTGAGACAGATTCATTTTTATTATTAATCATCCTGACCAGATAAAATCCTGCTGATAGAGTAGATAAATCTGTAGTTGCAAGGGTATGATCGGTAAGGTATGATTGTACCACAATGTTCCCAGAACTATTGTACACAATCACCTGTGTAGCTTTAAATAGTTCATTATTGAAATAAAGTTGTTCTCCTTGCTTCAATGGATTAGGATAAAGATTAATGGAAGAAACGGGTGAAGGAGAATCGTTCGCAGACATTAACGGAGGAGTTACTGCAAGCACTACATCGGCCGTGGGACACGTATTTCCTGCGATGAATTTTACTTTCACCGAGACGCTGTATTCATAAGTAGTTGGAAAGGTGTGATTAAAAGTAGTAATGGTTCCGGATGTATTGCGGTCAACAGATGTAAGGCCACTGCCGTCTCCAAAGTCTATTTCATAAGAATCAAAACGACTATCATTCACTATAAATTGAACTTCATTATTGCTAAATGAATTATAGCTTACAGATAGATCAGTATTGTTTACTACGGTAATAGGAATCGAATAGGACATATAACCTACAGGGTTTCCTGTTTGCGGATCAATGACTGTTCCTGGAATCGGTAAAATTTGTTTTAATGTAAATGTATTCGCTGAAGTATAAGTATGAGAGGGATTTGGGTTTGGAGGCGTAGTGAGTGTTCCATCACCGAATGTATAAGTTGCGTCCCCGTTACCACCAGAAGATTGATCTGTTAACTGTATGGCTGTTCCCAGACATACCTTTTGGTAATTTACAGAAAAGTATGCCATATCCTGTGCATGAAGGAGTGAGGAGGCAAGTGCGAAAATGAAAAGAAAAGAAAGTAGTAGTTTTTTCATGCATTAAAAAAGGTCATATATTCTTAATAAAGCAATACACTAACTTAGGTATGTGTCCATAAACTAAAAAAAGGGTTAAGAAAACCTTAACCCTTTCAAAATAATGATAAACGTACTCTATTCCTGGTATTTTCTACCGTTCAACACCTCAATGATGCGAGTCAATTCGTCTTTGATCGGTTTCTTTTTAGTAATTGTTTCCTGGAAAGGCGTGTAAATTAAGTTACGGTTAATGATACCTGCCATGACATTCGTCTGACCGTTCCATAAACCTTCTACAGCGGCCAGACCCAAACGGCTTGCCAATACTCTGTCTGCAGCAGTAGGAGCACCACCGCGTTGTACGTGACCTAATATGGTTACTTTCACATCCAATGCCGGTATCCTCTCTTTTACTTCATTTGCGATATCTGTAGCACGACCAGATTTTTCACCTTCCGCAACAATAATAATGTGGGAAGCTTTAGAATCACTGGTTCCGTATTTCAAACGTTTGATGATGTCTTCGATGTCTGTATTCTCTTCCGGTAAGATGGCCATTTCAGCTCCACCTGCTATAGCCGAGCGAACGGCAATATACCCGGTGTCTCTTCCCATTACTTCAATGAAGAAACAACGTTCGTGCGCATCTGCAGTATCTCTGATCTTATCGATGGCCGCTAAGCAGGTGTTCACAGCTGTATCGTATCCAATCGTGAAATCGGTTCCGTACAAATCGTTATCGATTGTTCCGGGAGCACCTACGCAAGGGATTTTAAATTCATCGCAGAAAAGACCGGCACCCGTAAAGGTTCCGTTTCCTCCGATCACTACCAAGCCGTCTATGCCGTGCTTCTTGATGTTCTCATAAGCCTTCGCACGCCCTTCTTTAGTTCTGAACTCATCACTTCTGGCTGATTTCAGAATCGTACCACCTTTTTGTATAATGTTGCTGACCGAACGGTCGTCCATTTCAATGAAATTGTCGTTGATCATGCCGTCATATCCACGAACGATCCCGTATACTTCCATCCCATAATATAGTCCCGCACGAACCGCTCCTCTAATACAAGCATTCATTCCAGGAGCATCTCCTCCTGACGTTAAAACCGCAATTCTCTTCATATTTTATCAGAATCATGTA